>CAZDTB010000147.1:943-9882 GCA_964508075.1 uncultured Planctomycetales bacterium | reverse complement strand
GCCGGGTCGTTCAGCTTGAGCTGCTCCGCGATATCACGGCGGACGCGCTCGGCGGCGGTCGCGGTGTAGGCATGCACGCTCGCCCGGGGGAAGCGCTTCTTCAATGCCGCGAGCTGGCGATACTCCGGGCGAAAGTCGTGGCCCCAATGGCTGATGCAGTGCGCTTCGTCGATCGCGAACGCCTGCACGCCGATATGCTCGACCAGTCGCAGAAACGACGGCGTGAGGACGCGCTCGGGCGAGACGAACACCAGCCGGCACTTGCCCGAGAGAATGTCGCGCACCGCCTCGTCCCATTGCGCGCGCGACATGTTGCTGTGCAGCGCGACGGCGGGATAGCCGCAGGCCCGCAAGCCGTCGACCTGGTCCTTCATCAACGAGATCAGAGGCGAGATGACGATATCGGTCCGATTTGTCAGGAGCGGCGGGACCTGATAGCAGAGCGACTTCCCGCCGCCGGTGGGCAGGACCACGACCGAGTCGCGCTGTTCGAGCCCGGCCCGGATCGCCTGCTCCTGAAGCGGACGCAGCTCGTCGTACCCCCAGCACTGCCGAACACACGCCAGGATTTGCTCCACGGAGGTTCGGTTGTTGATAGGTGCCGCCGCCATGCCGGAAGTGTAGCCGCTACGGCGATAGCCATGCAAGCCCGGAACAGACGGCGTGGGTGCCCCATCCGCTCCGAGGATGGGGGACTGATTCGAAGACGATGATCGCTCTGCATTCTAATCCGCCGTGCAAGTCCGGAACAGACGCCGGAGGTGGGCACCGCGAACGGAACAAATCAGGAATCAAGACTCGTTGGGTCTAGCCGACCGCGGGCTCTTGATCGTGCGACCTGACCTCCGGGAACTGGTATACTGCCAAGGTGCCGGCCGACGACGACTGGTCCCCCGCCGCCTCCCGCTCCCGGTCGGCCGCCTACGAAAGAAGGCGGAGGAGGAGAAACGGTGAGAAATGGGCGCCTATCCCCAGTTGTCCCAGACTACTCTGCCAGGCGTGCTGTCCTCTCGAACAGGGAGACCCGATATGGACCGTCTCACATGCCAGGTGTTCCTCGCGTACGTGTGCGCTGCGGTGGCATGCGTTCCATGCCCTTGGGCGCGAGCAGATACACCCTACAGCAATCACCCGGAACCGGCAAACACCCACAGCTACGTGACATACGGCGACGATCACTACGCCTTGGCGGTCGGTACCGCCGAGAGGTGGGACGACGGATTCCTGTGCATCCACGATCTTGAGGACGGCCGTATCGTCTGGCACGATCGATGGCCAGACAGAATCGACGGACTAACCGTCAGTCCGTCGGGTGATCGTATCGCCATCGGCGATTCGTCGGGCAGAGTGGCTATCTGGCGCGTGCAGAAGGACGGTACGCTCGCCAAGCAATCGGAGTGCCAATTGCGTGACGCTGTAAAATCGCTCTCCTGGCCAACCAAAACCCAGCTTGCCGCCGGTATGCGATCGGGGGCTATCGTCGTGCTGCACGCAGATCCGTTGGAGAAGCGGGCGAAGTTGGACGGGCACTCCGACTGGGTCATCAGTCTCACGTCCAGCCCGGATGGTCGGCGTCTTGCCAGCGGCGGGCGCGATGACAGACTCATCGTCTGGGAGACGACGAAGTGGTCTCGGGTCCACGAGTTCCCGGCAGAGCAGTGGCCGCGCGAAATACGCTGGAGCCCGCGCGGAGATTGGCTAGTCGCTGTTTATTCGCACGATTGGAGGAAGAAGCCGACCAAACCTGGTGCTCCTGCGACGCGTCCCGTACGTTTTCCAGAGATTCCCGGGAGACTTGAAGCGTGGAAGACAGACACGTGGGAGCAGACCTTTGAACATAAACTGGAGGACGATGGATTACTGTACGCTGCGTTTCACTCCGACTCGGGATTGACCATATTCGACACAGGCAGCCGGCGTGCGAAACGCCGTCCACGGCTTGTGAGCATCGAGCTGTCGGATAACAAGACGCGTCGATTACTGTCCCGCTCTGTGCCCTATGGCGGCGTCTACTATGCGGACGGCTCCAGACTGCTGGGCCGCTGGGGCTGCCACGGCCTAGTAGCCTATCAGGTTTCGGACGGGGGATTGGAAGAAATCTGGCGGCAAGGCTGCGAGTGATCGCTACTGGAAACGGTGTGCATGCGAAGTATTCCATCCGCGAGGTAATGGGGATACGAGGTAATGGGGATAAGTCCAATTATAGAACACGAAGGGGTTGCGACGGTTCGTCGGGAATGTCCGCGGGACTACGGCGCGATTGAGGAAGTCAACCGGGCTGCGTTCGGGCAGGATAACGAGGCGCGCCTGGTCGCCAGACTCCGGCAGCTTGCGGGTTTCGATCCGGGGCTGTCGCTGGTCGCCGTTCGCGACGACGTTGTCGTGGGGCACATTCTGTTCAGCCCGATCGTGATCGCGTCGGAAGCGGACGAGGGGCCGGCGTTGGCGCTGGCCCCGATGGCTGTGCTGCCGGTGCTACAACGGACGGGGATCGGCTCGCAACTCGTTCGGGAAGGACTGACGGCCTGTCGCCGGGCGGGGCACCGGATCGTGATCGTCATCGGCCATCCCGAGTACTACCCGCGTTTCGGGTTTACGCGTGCTGGCCCGTTGGGGCTCAGAGCACCGTTCCCGGTGCCGGACGAGGCGTTCATGACGCTGGCGCTCGTGCCGGGTGGCTTGGACGGCGTGCGCGGCACGGTGCGCTACCCGCCGCCGTTCGAAGAGGTGTAGCCCGGGTTGATCACCGCAGAGAGCGCGGAGAGCGCTGAGGACTGATCAGCAGAGAGTTCTGCGATTGGGTGGCACGGTCTGGCGCAGCCAGGCCGTGCTGGACGCCAACCACGGCCAAGCTTCGCTTGACCGTGCCACCCCAGACCGCGTCCCCCACGGCTAAAGCCATGGGGCACCCATCACACCAAGAGCTCCTCGGCGTGCTCTGCGCTCTCCGCGGTTCAAATTCAATGTGCGCTAGCGCCGACGAGTTTCCTCGGGCAGGACTTCATTGAGGCTGCCGCTGCGGAAGCCGCGGAGGTCGAGCGCGACGTACTGGAAACCCAGCTCGCGCAGCCGAGCGTCTGCTTCCGCTCGGAATTGAGGGTCGGCGAAACGCGCGATCTGTGCGGCCGGTACCTCAATGCGCGCCAGCGTGTCATGGTGTCGCACGCGGCATTCGGGGAAGCCCCGCTCGCGCAGGAACGTCTCGGCGGCGTCGATCTGTCGCAACTTCTCCGGCGTAATCCGCTCGCCGTACGGCACACGTGACGACAGACACGGCGACGCCGGCTTGTCGGAAATGGAGAGACCCAGCTCGGCGGCGATCTCGCGCAGCTCGGCCTTGGTGATGCCGCAATCGGCCAGCGGCGTGCGGACGTCCTGTTCGCCGGTGGCTTTGAGGCCGGGGCGATAGTCGCCGAGGTCATCGGCGTTGGCACCGCTCAGGACGGCGTCAAAGCCGCGCTCGGCGGCGAGCGCCGTCAGACGTGTGTACAGCTCGGACTTGCACAAGTAGCAGCGGTCGGTCGGGTTTGCCAGGTAGTCCTCGTTCTCGAATTCACACGTGTCGAGAAACTCGTGCGGAGCGCCCACCTCGGCAGCCAACATGGCAACGGCGTTGAGGTCCGCGCTCGGCATGCTCGGGCTGCGGCCGGTGACGGCGAGGACCTTCTCGCGCCCGAGCGTGTCGACCGCGACCTTCAATAGCAACGCGCTGTCCACGCCGCCGGAGAAGGCGACCACGGCGGACCCGAGCTTCCGTAGACGGTCTTGGAGGACGACGTATTTCTCAGCGGTTTCGGCCTGCATGGTTGTTTGAGGCGGGCCGGTTGAAGACCGGCTCCACACGACCTCCATTCGCAGGTAGTACTCTAGCGAGTAACTTGGAGTATATCGCGGGGTGCGAATAAGTCGCGATCAGGTGCCGAGCCGCCGGCACGCCACGTCGAGCGGCCACAGCGCTAAAGCGAGCATCACGAGCCACTGCCAATACGATTTTACCACCGTGATCGTCACCGACCGCTGCTCCCCGATCACAGCCTGGAGCTGTTCGGGGGAGGGGTCATAAAGGCCGTTACCGGCGGCGGCGAGGGCGCGGAGCGCTCGCCGCGCCGGGCCGCTGGCGAGCGATTCTGCCGCCCGGGTGCCGGTGACCATGAATCTTCGACGGAGAACGACCGTGTCGTCATCGTTGCGCACGGCGAGGTTACCGAGGTAGCGGAGTCCGGGCTGGACGGTGGCTTGGCCTTCGAAGACGCCGGAGGGCAGCCGCCGCCAGCGCAGCGGGATCGCCGGCTGGTCGGGATCCGCTTCCGCGACGAGGTATCCGGTCGGCGTGACGTCGCCGGGCAGGCGGCCTTGTTCGTCAAAGATGCTCAGCAGGATCACGCAGCGGTCGGCGTCGATGCGCACGTCCGTGGCGGCTTCCAAGGGGGATGAGCCGGGCAGAGCCGAGCTGAAAATCCGCGCCCAGAAGCGCTCGAACTGGGGCCACTGCATCCAACGGCGGGCCCAGGTCGGCTTGGCGTCCGACAGAAACGCGGTGACGCTGCCCAAGCCAACCGGCCAGCGCGCCAGGAGCGGTTCATCACGCCCGCTCACTAACGGAACTTCGACGCCGGGAGATAGCTTTGGTTCTGCCGGCACGGCGGCTTCGAGCGGTGGCCAGCCGTCCGGGGCAATCCCGCGCAGGAAGTCGGGCTGCGGACCCGGTTTGGGCTCGATCGGTGGGCGTTCGATGGCGGCCAGCGTCTTGATGTGCTCTGCTTCGCGCACGAAGACACGCGGGATGCGCGTCGCGTCGCCGCAGTAGTGGTAGACGCCCTGCGTTTCGCCAGCCATGTGCTCCATCAGCGCGGTGTTGCTGTCAGCACCGACGGCGACGGCGGTGAGCGAGACGTTCGCGCCGGCGATCCAATCGAGAAGCTCCTTGGGCGGATCTTCGGAAGAGATGCCGTCAGTCAGCACGATCAGGTGCTTGGGCATGTCCGTGCGGATGAGGATTTGAACCGCGGCGACCAGCGCGGGGACCATGTTGGTCCCACCGCCCACGCCGAGTCGGGCGACACGCTCCCTGATCATTTCGCGCTGATCGATGGGGACGGCTTCGAGGACAACGCGGTGGTGGATGTCGAAGACGATGATGGTGACGACGGCGGTGTCGGGGAGAGCATCGAGACTGGCGACGACCGCGGCCTTGGTCATCGCGAACTTGGTGACCGGGCCGGCCTGATCGACGCCGAGCACCTGCGCCATGCTGCCGGACACGTCCAGGACGTAGCAGACGTGGACGGGCTTGAGCCGCTGTTTCTCGCGGACCGGCGCCGGAGCGAAGTCGACCGGGAGCAGTTGTTCGAGCGTCGAGCCGTGCCATTTCTTCGCGCTGACACGGGTTCCACCGACGAAGATCAGGCCGCCGCCGCGGTGCACGTAGCGCTCCAGCAGGTCCAGTTGCTCCTCGCTCAGGCTCGGTTCGGGCCAGTCGCTGAGGACGACGGCATCGTAGGCGGCGAGGGCTTCGCGGTCGGCGGGGAACTCCGCCGGCGTGATCACGCGCTGATCGAACTGAAGCTCCCGCAGGACCTGCTGAAGCCCCGCCAAGCTGAGCGGCTCGGGGTCGCAGACCAGGATGGCCGGTGGGCCGGCGACATCGAAGCCCAGATCCGCGGCATCTCCATGGATGTCATCGCTCGAACCTGTCTGCAGCAGCACGGACCAGGTGTGGAGTCCTTTTCGCACCGGCTTCAGCGGCAATCCGACGACCACTTCGCCATCGACACGTGTCTCAAAGCGGGCCGCCTCGATGCCGTCGGCGTCCACAAGCGTCAAACGGGTGTCGGTCGGCCGATCCGTGCGGACCTGGACGAGCGCGTGAACGGTCATGCCCACGCGGGCGTCTTCGGGGGGCGTAACGCTGACGATACGTGGGCCGGTGAGCTGTGGCGTGCCGACGGGGATGGTGTGGAGGCGCACGCCGACCTCCGCCGCGCGGGCCGCAGCCGCGAGTGGCCGGCCGCGCGTCGCGCGTCCGTCGGAGAATAGCAGGATGTGTCCGTTGGCGTGGGGGCCAAGGCGCTCAACCGCCCAGTCGATCGCCGTCTCGATGTCGGTCTCACCCGGGTTGATCGGTGTCGGCTGATTGGGTGGGGAGATCGCCTCGGCGAACGTTGCGGACTCGCCGTGCACGCCCTCCGGCAGCGCATCCTGGTAGCCTGTCCACAAGTCGCGCGTGGCCGGCGTTTGCGATGCGACACTCGTGCTGACATCTTGCAGGGCGACCACGACCGCGGGGAGCTGCCGCTGCTCGACCCGCTCCTGAACCGGCCTGGCCAGCGCGACAATGAGGGCGGCGACGACGATCGTGCGGACGCAGGCGCACAGGGCGCGCCGCCGACGCGATCGTAACGCGATGCTGAGCCAGGCTATCGCCAGGACCGCCGGCAGAGGCCACAAGGCGTGAAACCAGGTTGCGTCTTCAAAGCGCAGCATTCGCGGCTCAGCCCATCTTCAGGATTCCACGATGAAACAGCAGCGTCTCGATCAGCAGAAGCGCCCCGGCGGCAGCAACCAGCACACCCCACGGCGGGAGGGTTGCCAGCCACGTCCGTCTGGGCAGCGGCGGCCGGCCGACGGCCTCCTCATCCGGCTTGTCGGCCGCTCGAATGCCGTCGGAGACGTAGTTCACCGCCCGAACGAGCGGCTCTCCGCCCGTGTCGAGTCGGTAGAAGCCGGCGTACTCCGGGAACGGTACGACCATCCGGCCCTCATCGAAGAACGCTTGAACGTCGCGGCCGGTCGGATCGACGACGCGGGCGTCCGAGCGGCGCTGCGGGGGGAAGGCCAGGGGCATGCCGGTCGCGTACGAGATCAGCGCATCTTCAGGTCGGCGGTTGAGCAGGTGGTCGATCGCGTTCCAGAGGAAGACCGGGAAGCCGGCCCGACGCGTGATGTTACTGTGCGCCAAGTCAAAGTTGACGTAAATCACGGCGAAATCGTCGCGGGCTACCTCTGGCAGCCCCGGGTCTTGTACGACGAAGATCAGGGGAACATCGTCGGACTGGACAACGCGTTGTGCGAAGCGTGGTGGAATCAGGCCGGCGGTCCGCTCGATGTGCCAGCGCAGGAGATCGACGTCGCGCAGAAGCGGGTTATCCGCGGACCATTGGGTCGGCGTCAGATCGGCCGCCGGGAGAGCGGCGCGCGTTATCCCGAAGGGGTCGCGGCCGCCGAAGACGATATATTTCCCAGGCGTCGGTTCGCCCCCGGCAAGGTGCGGCGAATCGAGGATGGTCACATCGGTGGCCTGGTTGCCGGACCACTCCTCCGGCGGGAGTACTTGCAGCGAAACGCCCGGCTGGTCGAGGGCCGCTTCGAGGAAGGGGTTGCCGGTGGTGACCAGTTGCAGGCGCACGTGCACCGGCGCGGGCCACACGCCGCGGGCGGTGTTGTCGAGCGCAAACCGGTCGGACGGTTCCACGTGAACCTGGAAGGGATCGCCGGGCGAGAGTGACGCGGATAATCGAACGACAGTTGAGCCACTTCGCAAGGGGACAGTCTCGCGCGCCAGCTCACGCTCGTCGGCGGCAAGCGAGACGGTCACCGTCGTCGCGTTCATGCCACGCTGAGTCAGGATTACATCGACAGCCTGTTCATCCGGTTCACGGGAGGGCGAAGCTCCCGCTGAGCCTCGTGCGGCTCCTGGTTCGGTCGCCGGGGCCAGGTCTTCGATCGCCAGATTCGGATGCGGTTTTCCAACGCAAAGCCATTCGACGTCCTCGCAGTCGGCGACCTGCGCGTCGTAGTGGTCGGAGATGACCAGAATGGTGGAAACGTCGCTCTGTCGCTTGCGCCGCGCTAGCCTGATGGCTTGCTCGACCTGAGGATTGACGTCACGGGGCCGGCGCTCGAACAGGGCGGCTCGAACTCGCTGCGAAACGGCCTCGCGATCGGCGATGATCTTTGGCGGAGTGCCGCCGAGGATTACCGTTGCTCGGACGCCGGTTGGTGCGTCGCGCAGGCGGGCGAGGACGACCCCCCGGCCAATATCGAAGCGTGTCTGATCGTCTTCCTCAATCGTTTGCATGGTGGCGGAGTCGTCCAGTACCACCAGCAGTTCGGCCCGGTAAGCCGGGTTGACCGGCTCGGACAAGGCGGCGACCAGCGCCAGGACGATCAGCAGTTGTAGAAGCAGGCTCAGCCAGCGACGCAGACGACGCCCCCAGCGACCGAGCGTATCGCGGCGTCGGGTCTGTTCCCAGAAGAGCAGCGCCGGCACTTCCAATTCGACCATTCGGCGACGGAAGAGAAACAGCCCGACGACCGGCACGGCCGTCAGCAGCCACCACAAGGCACCAGGGGCCAGCAGCGTCACCGCAACAATCCCCGTTCGCGCAGCCCGCGGGCGATCAGTTGAGCATAGTCGTCGCGCGTGCTCGCGTAGAGATAGAACTGACCGCGGTGAGTGCAGAACGCATCCAGCCGCTCAGCGTGCTCGCGCAGTCGGCGACGGTAATCGCCAAGATAGCGTTGTGAGGCCAGAACGTCGGTGGACCGGCCGGTTTCGCTGTCGCGCAGCCGGAGCGGTCCCTGAACACCTTCGCCCCAGTCGAGCCGGTCAAGGATCTGGATCGCGAACACGCGGAAGCGCTTGGTCAGCAGTCGGCGGATGGATTCCTGATAGCCGGCGGGCGCGAGGAAGTCGGAAAGGATGATCACCAGACCGCGATGTCTCGCTCGTTCGCAGAAGGTGTCGACGCTTGTCGGCAAATCGGTCGTGCCGCCGAGTGGGGCGGACTTGAGCAGCGTGACGACTCCTTTCAACGCCGCCCGCCCGCGCAGGTTTGCCAGCATGTGCCCAAGTCTGTCGGAGAACGTCGCCAGGGTCACGCGGTCTCCGTTGGTCAGCGCGACGTACGCGAGCGCGCCGGCCAGGCGGCAGGCCAGGG
>CAZDTB010000147.1:0-933 GCA_964508075.1 uncultured Planctomycetales bacterium | reverse complement strand
AGCCCCCGACTCTACCTTTGGCGCCTCGATTGCCAGGCGGCAGGCCAGGGCCGCCTTCGACTGCGGCGAGCCGGCCGCCATCGAGCGGCTGACGTCGACCAGCAGGTTGACGTGCAGCACAGTCTCATGCTGGAGAATGCGGATGTACGGCTGGCGCAGGCGGGCGAAGACCGTCCAGTCGATTCGGCGGACGTCATCGCCGACCACGTACCGCCGATAGTCGAGGAAGTCCGCGCCCTCGCCGGAGCGTCGGATGCGGTGTCCGCCGGAGGCGTCACTGGCGGTCGCGATGCGGCTGGTGTAGACCAGCCGCTGGCAGGTGCTGATCTCGCGGTCGCCGAAGGCGAACTCGGGCATGATCTACCTCACCTGGCGCAGCAGTTGCTCGACGACCGTCTGCACGCGGATGCCCTCGCTCTCGGCGTCAAAGTTGAGGATCAGCCGGTGCGCGAGGCAGCTCTGGGCGACGTCGATCACGTCGTCGCGGATCACGGTCGTGCGCCCCAGCAGGAACGCGCGCGCCTTGGCGGCCAGCACGAGCGCCTGCATGCCGCGCGGACTGGAGCCGAAGCGGATGAACTTCCTGGCCAGCTCTGATCCCGACTCAGCGTGCGTCGACACGACGATCTGAGCGCAGTAGTCGAGGATGGGCCGGGCGACGGGCAACTGGCGAATCAGACCCATCCAGCGGCGCAGTTGCTCAGGGGAGTCAACGATAGTGCTCAGCTCGACTTGCGTAGCCCCCGTCGTTCGCTCCGCGATCTCCACCAGCTCGATCCGGTCGGGCGAAGGTACAACCAACTTGAACAGGAAGCGATCGAGTTGGGCTTCCGGCAACGGGTAGGTGCCTTCCTGCTCGATCGGGTTCTGCGTGGCGAGAACCAGAAACGGACTGGGCAGGACGTGAGTCGTGCCGGCGGCAGTCACCTGCCG
>CAZDTB010000146.1:0-9911 GCA_964508075.1 uncultured Planctomycetales bacterium | reverse complement strand
TCGTTCCGCTGGTGCTCGTGCTGCCGCTGTGGCGTGCCACGAGTCCTGGTACGCTGGAGGACGTGGTTGACGAGGTTGGCTACTGGGTTGCCGGGCTGGTTTGCGTCTGCGTTCTGCTGGGGCTGGTGGCGCTGACCGGGCTGCCGAGCTACTTCTTTCATCCGACCTACATGTCTGTCGAGTCGCAGAACCGCGCGGTCGCGTTGAGTTACTACGGCTGCTCATCACTGGCATTGACGCCGCTGCCATTCGTCGCACTCTGCACGGCGATGCTCGCCGCCTGGATCGACAACCAGCTCGCCGCGCTGCTGGGGCTGGCGGCGCTTTTCATTCTGATCCTGGGGTTCACCGCCTTGCTGGTGTCGCGTCCCTTCAGTTTGCACAGCTACTTGTGTCGAAGGGCTGCGCTCGCGCTCATACCGCTGGCGGTGATCATGCTGTGCGCGGCTTGGGTTGGGCTGGGCGAGCCGCCGAGTGACCTCGCGTTTCTGCTCGGCGTTCCTTCGGCAGTAGTGCCGCTGGGGCTTGTGCTGCTGTACTGGTTCGATCTGATCGCGATCGCGCGGCGGACACTACGCCGACCGTGGCCGGTGTGGCGGCTTGTGTTCCTGTTGCCGCTGTTATGGTTGATCTGCGGTGGGCTGATCGTGATCGTTCCCCCCGCCGCGGCCTACTTCCTCGCCCTCGTCTTTTGCAGCCTCCGCACTGGCGGGCTGGGTGGCTAGCGACGCCGGAGGCGTTCGCGGCCGGTCGCCGTTGAGGAAGAAGAGCTGGTCCTCGGACTTCCACTCGGCGGCGCGTGGGTCGGTCAACACGAATTCCCCGCCGTCGTCGACGCCATCGTCGCCAACGCTGTAGAGCACGGGCGGGTCTGCATCGGGCCGATAGCCGATCGGCGCGCCATCTGGGGAGAACGGGTCTGAGGGGATAGCGGATATGTAGTCGGGCACCAGCTCGCTCAGCGCGCGCGGTCGGTGTCCGTGGTCGACTTCGTAGAGCCGAATCGCCAGCGCCGTGGCGGCCAGACGGCGGGAGGCGAGCTCGCGAAACTGGAGATCAACAGCATGGTCCAGTGAAGGCAGCAGCATCCGGCTCAGCATGTGCGCGTTGCGCTCGATATTCGACTCGAAGGCTGGAAATCTCCGCGCTGTGCGTTTGGCCTGTTGATAGTTGGGACTTAATCCAGCCTCCGCGTGTGCCGTGCAGAACTCCATCATGAAGATCGCATCGAGCTGAAACATGGGCTTCAGCTCCCAGCCGAAGGGGCTCGGCGGTGCCGGGCCGCCGGTCAACGCGCTCAGCCCGCCGGGCGTCGTCGCAGCCACGTTTACGCTGTCCAGGCAGCAGAGCCGCTCGCCGTACATCGCCCAGCGCCAGCTTTCTCGGAGCGGCTCGTCGTCGAGCAAATCGGCGATCACGGCGCGCACCTGCTCTGGTCGTGCTGCGGCCACCGGCTGAGTCTGTGCCGGGTTGGCCACCTGCAAAGCCGGCGTGATCTCTTCGATCGCCTGAACGGCCAGACGGTAGATGGCAAACGCAACCAAGTTACTGACTAGGAATGGCCCCATCTCGTTGACCCTGTCGCCCTGGGCGACGGCATCGCGTAGCGTCTCCACCGCGGCCGCATCGTCGCCAACGTAGTGCTGGTAGTGGGCGGTTGTGGAGAGAAACCTTGCCAGCGCGCGTTGCGCACTGAACTGTGGGAGAATCACGCTGATCATCGAGCTCACCGGGCTGGTGAAGCGGACTTTCCAGTCGGTTCGCGTCTTGGCGCGTGCTTCGCGGATCAGCCGCCGTGTCTCCGCGTTGGCCGCGACCCAGCGGCCGACCGCATCGGTGTGGGATGGCACTTCCTCCCAGTCCAGATCCTCGACGACAGCGTCTTCGATTGGCGGTCTGACGCGCGCGCTGGCTGCCTCTATGAGGAAGTGCGCTGCGTTCTCCTTGTCGGGTACCGGTGGGAACTGGAAGTCCTCGATCGTGACCGGCTGGCCGAGGGCGTGGTATTCGTCGATTTTGGCCTGGAGTCGCCGCTCGGCTTCGTGGCCCCACCACCAGCGTAAGGCCGGCAGGGCGAGGATCAAGATGCCGACCGCCAGCAAGATTCGTTTGAGCCACCAGTAGCGGGGTGGGATCGGCGGGGTGTCGTCGGTGGCGGGGGGGGCGTTCGCGTTGGTCATCTTTCGGCTCAGCAGTCCGTCGGCACCACGTGAGGCACGGTGCTGTTCTCGCGACCGCATTGTACGCGAATCGTGCGGAGGAGGGTGGCACGGTCTGACGCAGTCAGGCCGTGGCTTGCGGGACGGTTGCACGGCCAAGCTGGCGCTTGACCGTGCCACCTGGCCGGGTCGGCCCCTCGCTCGCGCTCAGGGCTCTGATAAGCGGCCGGTACGTCGGGCACGGAGACCCGACGCTACAGGACGGCCGGTACGGGGCCCGGCCGCTACACCACGGCCGACGAGCCGTCGGCCGCTACATTCTCGGCCGGGACAGAGCCCGGCCGCTACATTGTCACTTTGTCACCTTGTCACTTTGTCACCTTATCACTGTCGTCAAGCGCGCTTGAGCTCGTCCGGGTTGAGCGGCTTGAGGTCGTCGACGACGAAGAGGCCGTCTTTGCGGACGAGCTGGCTATCGAAGTACATCTCGCCGCCGCCGTAGTCTTCGCGCTGGATCATGACCATGTCCCAGTGGACCTCGCTCTCGTTGCCGTTGGGGGCCTCGTCGTAGGAGGCGCCGGGGGTGAGGTGGATGCTGCCGCAGATCTTCTCGTCGAAGAGCGTGTCCTTCATGGCCTTGGTGATGTAGGGGTTGACGCCGATCGCGAACTCGCCCGTGTAGCGGGCGCCCTCGTCGGTGTCGAGCACCTCGTTGAGCCGGGCGGTGTTGGAGCTGACGGCGTTGATGATCTTGCCCTGCTTAAACTCCAGGCGGACGCCTTCGTGCGTCACGCCGCCGCGCGAGAGCGTCGGTGTGTTGTACTGGATCACGCCGTTGACGCTGTCCTTGACGGGCGCGGTGAAGACCTCGCCGTCGGGGATGTTGTGGCTGCCGGCGCAGGGGATGGCGGGCATGCCCTTGATGGAGAAGGTGATGTCGGTCTCGCCGGGTCCTTTGAGGCGGACCTGGTCGGTCTTTTCCAGGCGGGCCTTGAGCGGCTGCATGGCCTTGGCCATGTTGGCGTAGTTGAGTGTGCAGACGTCGAAGAAGAAGTCCTCGAAGGCCTCGGTGGGCAGGTCGGCGAGTTGGGCCATGCTGGGGCTGGGCCAGCGGATCACGCACCAGCGCGTCTTCTTGACTCGCGTCTCGATGTGCACGTCCTTCCAGACGGTCGATTCGTAGATCTTCATCTTGTCGCCGGGCACGTCCGACAGCTCGGCCACGTTGTAATTGCCGCGGGCGCCGATGTAGCACTGCATGTTCTGCATTTGCAGGTTCTCGACCTGGGCGACCAGCTCGAACTGCTCGCGGACGGCGTGCTTGCGCAACATGCGGTCGACTTGGTTGCTCTTGAGCAGGACAAATGGCAGGGTGCCCTTGGCGGCCGCGACGCGCACGCACTCGGTCGTGAACTCGGTCGGCACGTCAATCGCTTCGATCAAAATCTTGTCGCCGGCCTTGGCGGCACACGAGTAACCGACGAGTGTCTCGGCGAGCTTGGTGATGCGTGGGTCAATCATTCGAATCCTCCGTTGGGGTCTGAATCTCGTATGAACGAAGACGCCGCGTGCATCGTCTACATATCCACCCAGTTGCCGTCCTGCTGGTGGCTCCGGACCGCGGCGTCGACAAACGCGATGCCGATCCGTCCGTCATTCACGTTGGCGTACTTGCTGCCGTCGCATTCGAACGGCTGGCCGTCGAGATACGCCCGCACGTCCTGCTCGAAGCAGCGGTGCAGCCGGGCAAAAGCGTCGTGGAACGCCTCGGGGTGGCCCGACGGAATCGTCGGCTCCGCCATCAGATCGTCCGGCAGGTCGCCGAGGAAGCCGTCGTTGGCCTTGACGCAGCCGCGCCAATACTTGCGGTCGGGCTGGTCGGGCAGGCGGATCGTGACCTCTTCCGGCTCCTCCTGCACCCACACGAGCGAGCCCTTGGTGCCGTTGACCTCGATGCCCAGATCGTTCTTGTGCCCGATCGCGATCTGCGACGCGCGCACCAACGCCTTCCCCCCGTTGGAAAGCTCGCAATACGTGGTGAAATGGTCGTCGAGCTGGCGGCGTTCTACAAAGGTCTCGAGTTGGGCGCGCAGGCGTTTGACCTCGAGCCCGGTGACGTAGCGCAGTTGCATCAGCGCGTGCGTCCCGATATCGCCGCCACAGCAGCTCGCCCCGGCCCGCTTCGGATCGACGCGCCACTCGGCCTGCATGACGCCCTGATCCTCGGTGCGATCGGCAAGCCAGCCCTGGAGATAGTAGCTGTCGACCCAGCGGACTGCGCCGAGCAGCCCGCTCTGGACGACGAAGCGCGCGAAGCGGCTGGTCCAGTGGCCGAGGTAGGTGTACGCAACGCCGAATGGGATCTTGTGTTTCTTCACTGCCGCCACGAGCTTCTCGGCCTCGCCGAGCGTGACCGTGAGCGGCTTTTCGCAGAAGACGGGAATGCCGGCCTTGAGGCACTTCATCGCCGGGTCGAAGTGCACGTGGTTGGGCGTGACGATCAACACGTAATCGAGTTTCTCGCCTACGGGTTTCTTCGCCTGGTCGGCGATCATGTCGTCGTAGCTCGGGTAGCCTTGGATTGGGTAGGGCCAGTTCTCGGCCTCGCGCATCGCGACCTTGGGGTCGGGATGCAGGGCCGCGGCCACGACGCGCCGCGTGCCGTCAAAGTGGATTGCCCGCTGGTGCGGGTGAACGATGAACGCACCACCGCCGCCGCCGACCAAACCGACGTTGAGAGGTCTCGCTGTCATGGTTTGCTTCCTTTGTCGCCTGTGATCGAAGATGCCGGACGCCTGACGGGACCCGCAGCCGCAGTCCCGCAAGCGCGGATTCTCCATCTAAATGGGGGTTTGCTCAAGGTTGGATTTGCTCGCCCCGCCGCGACTCAGAGCCCTGCCAGGCCGATCGCCCATTCGATCAGCTCCAGCGCGTCCTGCATCCCGGTCGGGAAGATGCTCGGGTCGAGCGGCGAGAGCTTGAAAACCTGCTCGCGCAGCAACGAATCGTTCCCGCAGCTCGTGTCCATCAGACCCGCGCAATCCGCCGTGTGAACTAGCCCCAGCAGGTGACCGATCTCGTGCGCCGTCGTGTTGCCGATCGCCGTCGCCATCTGCTGAAGACTCGGCGTGGTCGAGAACGCATCGCGGAAACTCTCCGTGAAGACGATCGCGTTGTCAGTCTGGTCGGCGTTGAACGTGTCAATCTGTTCGGCGATCGCAAAGGCGCTGCGCTCTTCTCCGCCGAAGTAGACGGTCGAATGCGGGTCGGCGGGCACGGCGTGATCGTCGGAGTTCAGCAGGATGAGATTGAAGCCCTCGTAGCGATCCGCGACCACATTCTGGATCGCGTCTTTCATCTCCTCGGTTCGCCCCTCATACGGGCCGAGGTCGGCCGCGTCGAAGGGGTCGATGTGATAGCTGCCGACGTTCTCGATCCGAATGTTTCGGCCGCCCGCCCAGTTCAGGTAGACGGTTTGCGGCTCGGGATCCAGGATCCCCACACTCCGCGTGACGCGGATGACCACGCTGTACTCACCGGTCGATCCGCTGCCGTAGTAGGGCGCCACCCCGAGGTAATAGTGCCCCGCGGAGCCCGGGACGATCACGTCGATCAGCGGGTTCAGGTTGCTCGCGTCGGGCGTGCGATCGTCGTTGAAGGCCAGCAGGTACTCGCGCTCGTCAAAGACCGCCGCCAGCGGGTCGAGGTTGCCCGAAGTCGTCCGCACATCGATAAACAGCCGATCCCCGGGCGCCAACTCGCCCAGGTCATAGAGGTCGGCGTCCTTTGCACTGTGGATGCTGGCCGTGAATTCGACCTCGTCGTCGCTGCCCAGCGTGATCTCCGTGGCGGTTTCAAAGGTGTTGTTTCCGGATTCGTTGAGCAGCCCCCCGCCGCTCGAGGGCGGTGTGAACGGACACCCTCCCGGGCAGACAGTGACCAGCAACCCGGCCAAAACCAGAAAACGCACCGCCGGTGTGACCGATCGGACAAGACGTGGCAAGCGAGAGCTCTGCATCTCAAAGGCTCCGGCGGCCCCTTCTTCGGTTGAACGCTACGCCCGTCCGCTCGGCCCTATTCGTGATCAAGCGCCAGGCACGTCCCGCACGAGTAGCGCAGCTCCTCCCGGACGAAGCGGCGGAGCGCCTTATACATCGTCGACTTCCGCCACGCTAGCGCCTTTGCCGACCCGCCGGGTTTGCGGCCGACCGTCTGCGCCAGCAACCGGGGGCAGTCCTCCCAGCCGGTGGCGAATACGCTGGACTCGAGCGGGCCGCGGAGAAAGCTCTGATTCTCCGCCAGATCCCACGCCGACCCGGTCGTATCCATCAGGTCGTTCGGATCCTGCGTATGGTACAGCCCCAACAGGTGTCCCAATTCGTGACTCGCCACGTTGGCGAGCATGACCGCCATTTGCTCCGGCGTCAGTTGCATCGTCCAGTACGGCGCGAAGTTCTCCACGTAGACCATCGCATTCTGCGAGGGGTCCGCGTTGTAGTTGTCCACATTATCGGCCAGTCCCAGGAGTCCGGGCTCACCCGCGCCGAAATGGACCGTCGAATAGACCCCTTGGGGCGGCGGCCCGTCGTCCGAACTCAGGATCACGACATCGAGAGCGGCATAATCCGCCCGCACTTCCTCCACGATGACTTCCTTCATCTCCTGCGTGTGGTCGGCGTAAGCCTCACCGATCACCGCCGCGTCGAACGGCTCGAACGAGACCGGATCGCGGGAGTGCACCTGGACGTTGCTGCCTTCGCCGAAGTTCAAGTACACGACCTGCCGGGCCGGGGCCGGTACGCTCTGGCCGGCCTGGAAACTCGTACTCAGGTTGAAGCTGCCGCCTCGCCCGTATATCGGCGGCATGATCCCCAAGTAGACCTGGTCGGTGTCCGCCCGGAGAACATGCTGGAGCGACCGGTTATACGCCATGTACGTTCGCATCAGCAGATTCTGGTCGGCGTCGAACAGCACCAGCACGAATGGGCTGGCCAGCAGGCCGTCCGCGGCAATTTCCCACTGGTCGCCGCGGCTGCCGGCACCGAGCGCGAACAGCCGATAGTCTCCATCGCCGACGCTGCCGCTGTAAGCGTCGGAACTGCTTGGGGTCGGCGTGGACGTGGGGACGTCGTTCGATGCAGACGGGTTTGTGGTTGTGCTGGCGACCGTGCTGATCAAGTCCGCTCCAGCATCCGCATCCAGGGCTTGCGGGGCGCAGCCGACCAGTCCGGTGGCGACGAACGTCGCGAGTATGGCGGTGGGAAACCGTCGCATGTCTTTACCCCTCCAGGCATATAGGCACATGCGGTCTCATGTTGTCGGGGGCGCGCAACGCCCAACCGGCCGGCCCGGGGGCCGGCAAAGCACATCGTGTCAGGCACTCATCGGGGTCAGCCCCGGGTTGAGCTCAACCCGTAGGCCCTCGTACGCGAACTACCCAAAGTATCGAAAACGTTTTGGCCGAATGTGAAACTGGACACCGAAAAACTCGCCCAGATGCGCCGCAAGCCGACGTTCTCCTAAGACTCTCCCCCAATCAGCGCGCGGGCCGGCTCTGATAATGCTTGCCTTGGTGCGCTTTCCCCTCAGCCCGCGGCGCCGCGCGCCGCCGATAACGGTCGTCCGCGCCCGAATCCCCCCTGAACTGATGCCACCGGCTTGCCCAGCCGATCGATTCATCGGAGATGGGTTTGAACGACCGCGCGCGCACCGTTGTACCGAAGCGGAAGCCGATATGGATGCAGAAAAAATCGTAAAACTGACCCCCGACGCCATCCGCGAGCTGCTCGACTCCCGCCAGATCCACGTCCAATGCAAGCTGGCCCCCGGAAAACGCCGCGAGGAACGCTGGCCCTTTCCCGGCACCGTCGAGGTCTGGCTGCCGGACGAGTGTTACGGCGAATGCCACGTCCTGGCCACGCTGCACAACCTTAGTGCCATGGGCTTGGCCATGCGCACACGCCGACCGATTCCCACTTCGACCCGGATCGCGCTCGCCCTCCACCAGCCGGAATTGAGCTGCTACGGACACGCCGTCGTCCGCCACTGCACGCGCGCCTCGGTCGGATACCTGGTCGGCGTCGAGTTCGAGTTCCAGGAGCAAGAGAAGTCGCAGTAACGGCGGGGAAACCCAAGCATCGGGGGAATTCGAGTCCCTGCGCTTTTGCCGTGCCCAGCGCCCGGTTAGAATCCGCGCCATGCGTTCAGCCTTCGTCGAACACCACCTGCCAAACCGCCTGCGCGTCGTTTGCGAGGTCATGCCCCGCATTCGCTCCGCCGCCTTGGGGTTCTTCGTGCGCACCGGCTCGCGGCACGAACAGCCGGCGCAGCACGGTGTCAGCCACTTCCTGGAGCACATGTGCTTCAAGGGCACGGCGAGGCGCAGCTACCATGACATCAACGTGCGCTTCGACGAGCTCGGCAGCATCTACAACGCCTTCACCGGCAAGGAGCACACGCTTTACTTCGGGTGGGTCCCCGCGGCCCGCGCCTCAGCTCAGCTCGAGCTGCTGGCCGACATGATGAGCCCCAGCCTGCCGCCGGACGACTTCGAGACCGAGCGAAACGTCGTGCTCGAAGAGATCGCGATGAGCGGCGACAGCTTCGAACACCAGGTCTGGAACTTCCTGCACGACTGCTGCTTCGGCGCGCATCCGCTGGCGCACGAGATCCTCGGCGAGCAGGAAACCGTCCAGAGCATGGCACGCGACGCCATGCTCGACTACCACCGGCAGCGCTACGCGCCCGAAAACGTCACGCTGCTGGCCGCCGGCGCGCTCGAGCCCGAGGAGGTCTTCGCCGCCGCCGGGCGATACTGCGGCAACTGGCAACCGGCGACCGACGGCTCCGTCGATTCTCCCCTCCCGCCCCCTCTGGCGACCGGCATCCAGACACGAAAGCTCGAACAGTTCCAACAGCAATCCATCGTCCTGATCTACCCCTCGGTCCGCCACGGACATCCCGACGGCGAGACCATCGAGGTGTTCCAGTCGCTCTTCGGTGGCCTCAATTCACGTTGCTACTGGAACATCGTCCAGAAGGGCATCTGTTCGCAGGCCGGGGCCGCCTGGTTGAGCTACGTCGACTGCGGCGTTCTGGCGCTCTACGCCGGCGGCGAGCCCGACCGCTGCGAGGACATGCTGGCGGCACTGCGCGAGCAGGCCCGCGATGTGAGCCAAAACGGCTTTACCCCCGACGAAGTCCAGCGCGTCAAGAACCGCCACCGCACGCACCTGGCGTTGGAGGGCGAGAACCCGCGCACGCGCCTGATGCATCTCGCCGACGACCTCGAAGCCCGAGACCATGTCCGCTCCACCGATGCCCGCCTGGCCGCCGTCGAAGCAGTCAGCGCAGCAACGATCGCCGCCTACCTGGAGCGCTGCCCGATTACCGGTGACGGTCTGCTGCTCTCCTGCGGCCCACGCGAGTGGCCGCCAGATGCAAGCAATAGCTAAGGTATGGTGTGTGCCCGGCCCGGATGACTGCTCGCTGGCGGTTACAGCTTGGATCGGCCGCGTGCGAATCAACCAGCGTCCACACCAAGGTTCTCGAGTCGCAGCCTGAGATCGCGGTCGCGCAGGGCGGCGTGGAACTCGTCGAGCTTCTCACCGGAGAGAATCCCTTCCAGGTCGAAAACGTCCATGTTCACCCGGTGGTCCGTGCAGCGGTTCTGCGGGAAGTTGTACGTCCGGATCCGCTCGCTGCGGTCGCCGCTGCCGACCATGCCCCTGCGTTCGGCGGCACGTTCCCGAT
>CAZDTB010000145.1:0-9950 GCA_964508075.1 uncultured Planctomycetales bacterium | reverse complement strand
CGCCAGCCGGTGTTGTAGTAGAGCAGCAGGGGGATGATCAGCAGGCCGGTGGCGAGCCACGCACTGCGGACAAACGGGTCGCGCCGGCGGCGGGCGCGGACGAGGTAGAGCAGGGCGGGCGTGGTCAGGAAGATGCTCATGCCCCAGGGGTTTGGTTTGGGCAGTCGCCAGTGGGGGAGATGCTTGGGCTCGTACCATTCCGGTGGTCCCATCAGCATCGTGTGCAGATTGCGCGGGACGTGGTAGATGTGGAACTGCCCGCGGGCCAGGTCGCCGCGCACCGCGGCACTGACGTTCTGCGTGGCGTAGCCGAAGTCGAAGGGGTTGTGAAACCGCGCATAGTTGTAGCTCATCAGGCCGGCGATGCTGACCGCCAGCGGGGCGGTCGAGCACCAGGCCCACGTGATCAGCCGGCGCCGATCGACGCGGCCGGCGTTGTCCTGGAGCTGCTGGGCGGCAATGCCGAGCAGCAAGGGCCAGGTGAAGATGACGTTCGGGCGGCCCCAGAGTGCGACTGCCAGAGCTATACCGGGCAGCCAAGGCGAGCGCGTCGTGATGGTCGCCCAGACGGCGAGCGCAATGAACGTGACCGTGCACGTGTGCGACAGGAACCAGACCGAGCCGGCTAGCACGACCTGCCAGTGTACGCAGCCGAACGCAAAGAGTGCCAGCAACCAGCAGCGGCCGCCAACGCCGAGCTGGATCCACCCCCGCCGCGCGAGGGCGTCGAAGATGCGCGCCAGCACGACCACGTTGATCGTGCCGAAGATGATCGAAAAAACGACCGTATTGGTGCCTGCGACGCCGAAGATGGCTACCCACGGCAGCATGAGCACAGCGGCCAGGGGTGGAAAGGGCACGTACCAGCGGTCGTTATAGAGGGTCAGATCGGAGTCGCCAGGCGGGTCTTTCAGGTACAGCCGACCATCGAGGAAGGCGGCGGCGAGATGATCGAAGTACGCGACCTGTGGCGTCGTGGTACGCCCGGTCAAGCGGGTGGTCCCAACATAGACGATCAAGACCGCCAGCGCGACGGCGAGCGTGCCGTTCCACCCAAGTTGGGATGGTTGAGACGACGGCTCGTGTTGACCAAGCATCGGTAGCTGCGACATCCGGCGTTTCCGTGCGGGTTGCGTTGGTCTACGTGCGGAGCGTAGATGGTATGATGCGTGCGGTAAAGACGGTGGAGAAGCCCGATGTTGCGCGGAACTTGTCCGCTGATCCTGGCCACTGAGCCGGCTTCCGCGGTGAGGCCAGATTCCTCACTGCGCTCGGAATGACAGACATGTCGCGCGCCCTTCATGTATTTCGCGACCCCGCGCTCGACGGGCCGACGAATATGGCCCGGGATGAGCACTTGCTGTATTCGGAGGAGCTTCGGCCGGCGGCGGTGCGGATCTACGCCTGGTCGCCGCCGACGATCAGTCTGGGGTGCTTTCAGCGTTTTGCACGCGTCGCCGAGCTTCCTGAGGAGGTGCGTGAGTTGGCAGTTGTGCGGCGGCCGACGGGGGGTGGGGCGATTTTGCACGATCGGGAGGTGACGTACTGCCTGGTGATCGATGACACGTTGCCGATTGCCCGCAGGGCACCGGTGGAGCTGTATCGCCTGGTCCACACGTTTTGGCGGGAAGCGTTGGAGCAGAGCGGGATACACAGCGAGCCGGCTCCGGAGCATTATCCGTTTCCGTCGCCGCGGAACGGGCCGTTCTTCTGTTTTCAAGAGCCGGGGCGGATGGACCTGATCGTGGGGCGGGAGAAGCTGCTGGGCAGTGCGCAGCGGCGGATTGCGGGGCGCGTGTTGCAGCATGGATCGCTGCTGCTTGGCCGACGGTTCGCGGCGCATCCCGGGGCGGACCTGGGCGAACCGGAAGCCGAGCGGGTCGCGGGCTGGGTGGAGGGGTTTCTGAAGCGGCTGGCCCGCGGCCTGGGGCTGGAGCGGCGTGACGCCGTGTGGACCTTCGGTCACGCGGAGGATCTCGAGAATCGGCGGCAGCACTACGCCAGCGACGCATGGACCCGACGCCATTAGCGCGACCGTCCAACTGAGTTGCCCGCGGGCGCGGCGATTCAAACCAGGGACGTTCCCGCATATCATGCGCGGGAGATGTTCGACGTCCACACGGGAAGCAAACCGGGCCGACCGACCGTACTGCTGCTGCTGGCCGGCGGCGTGTTAGTAGTGGCGCTGGGGTTGGCGTGGGCCCAGGTGTGGAGTGCGCGCGCCCTGGGTGAGGCCGTGGCGCTCGAAGGCACGCCGTTGGTCGTGCGCACGCCGAAGGGCTGGGTGAGGGATGTGGACAATCCCCGTTTGTTCGGCAAGCTGATTCACAAGGAGGTCTGGGGGCGGGAGATGTGGGCGGCGGAGCGGACGGTCGAGTTTCATTACAACCAGTTCTCTAAGCAGTTCCTGCGGCTGTTTCAGGTTGCCAGCGCGTATCCGTCGCAGCCGGCTCGCATCGGCGAGTGGGAGGGCGTGCAGTACGTCGTCGACCGGAACACTCCGCGTATGCCGGGGCAGATGGCCTTTCGATGGGTCACGACGCCGGGGGGCAGTCAAATCGGCGTCGAGTACACACCCCTGGCAGAGCTCTCGCATGGAGATTTATATCTGCTGGACGAAATCTGCCAGGCGGTACAGATGGACGACACGGATTCGCGGCCGACGCCGGGGGAACTGCTGGCTCGGGCCGGGATGAGCTTCCCGGTCGATGAAGGATGGGAGATCCTCGGCCCGGACGATCAGGAGGGCCCCGGTTTCTGGGTGCAGGAGGTCGAGGACCATCGACCGGTCTGGGCGATCGGCGTCTTTCGCCGCGTGGGCGCGATTGACCCAGTGAGATTGCTCCGGTTGGAAGCCCGGCAATTGCGCCTGGGTGCATCGCCGCAGGGCGGCTCCCGAGAGGACGGAACGTTCGTCGGCGTGGTCCGGCAGCCTGACGCGTTGCGCGGCGGCAGCGCGGTCGCCGCGCTTTGGGTGGTGTCGCAGCCGCCGAAGGAAACGGCCGTGCTGTACGTGTTGGCCGGGCCCGGGTACGCCGGTCGTGCCGACGGTGCCGCGGAGCAACTCGTTGCGACGATGGAATTTGTTGCCGACTTCTCAGATTGAGCTGCCGGAGCGCTCCTGGTCGGGCAAGAGCGGCGTGGCGGTTGCCCGTCCTTGCAGCGGTGGCGCTGGCCGATATGCTGGCCGGGTGGAATAGACACCTGAGCCATTCGTACGATTGCCCCTGTGGGGGTCGTCGATTGTCAGTCCAAGACGTGAAGAGCGGAACGATCAACACTGTTGGGGAGCTGCTCCGCAGGCCGCGGGAGGACGCTGGCGCGCCGCCCGCGCTGAAGACCTGCGACCCGGTCATAGTGACGCATACCGAACGGCGCACGTTCGATGGGCTGGAATGGACATTCCGCGGCGGCTTCGGCGACACGCTTGAGACGTTGCCGGCAGCGGCGTGGTCGAATCCAGCCCAGCAGGGTTGGCAGCGCGTGAAGCACAACGCGGCGCGCATGGTTTGGCGGGCCCGGATCCAGCGGACGGTCTACTATCTCAAATACTACGAACACAACAACTGGAGGGATGGCCTCAAGCGGCTGTTTCGGGGGCCGGTGTGCCAAACTGAGTTCAAGAGCGGGACGTACGTGCTGGCGGCCGGAATTCCGGCGGTGCGGCCCGCGGGCTATTGTGCCCGCGTGCGCTGCGGCGGACGGGCGTGCTCTCTGCTGGTGACCGAGGCGGTCGAGCCGGCGTATGCGTTGAACGAGCATTGGGAAACGCTGCGGGGGGACGATAATGCGGCGCGCCGCCGAAGTGACTGCGCCGATCTGATCGACCTGGTGGCGGAGATGATCGCGCGCGCCCATCAGGCCGGTTTCGAGCATCGCGACATGCACGCGTCCAACATTCTCGTACACCCGATCGGTCGGCGCCGCTACGAGACGGTCTTTGTTGACTTGCAGAGCGTGCGGCTGGGGGCCCCGCTGAGCGACCGGGCGGTCGTGCGCAGCCTGGGACAGATCAACCAGTGGTTTCGTCGGCACGCCAGCATCGGCGATCGGCTGCGCTTCCTGCGCCGGTACATGTTCTGGCGGAACGAGTACGAGCAGGCGTTCGAGCATTCCCGCCCGCTGGAGATGTCGTACGAGCAGCTAGTGGGCGCATTGGCGGAGAACGCCCGGCGCCATGCAGAGCGGCTGTGGGCAAAGCGAGATCGGCGGGCGCGGCGGAGCGGGCGCTATTTCTCGCGGATCTGGGTGGGGGGCGGCTGGCGCGGGATGGTTTGTCTGCGCTGCAAGCGCCCGGCGGAGGAATCGCGGTCCTCGGCGATGGTGCTGACACGCGATTGGTGGCGCGTCCGGTTGACCCGGCCGCTGGACTGGTTCGAACGGGGGGGCGGGGAGCCCTGCAAGGACTCGCATTCGGCGCGGGTAACCCGGGCGGTGTTGCCGACCGACACCGGCCCGTTGCCCGTGATCGTCAAGCGGCCGCTGGCGCGCAACTGGCGGCGGCGGTTGCGCCAGCTCTTCGCTCCGTCGCGCAGCATGCGCGGGTGGCGGATCGGGAACGCGCTGCTCCATCGCGACATCCCCGCCGCCCGGCCTCTGGCGGTGTTGGAGCGGCGTGTCGGTCCGTTGGTCTTCGATCGCGTCTTGCTGACGGCGGCCATTCCGGACGCGATCGATCGCGATGCTGACCTGCGGCGCGAGCACGCGGCCCGTTCGGGCGCCAGTTGGTGGCGGCACAAACGCGCGTTGAACGCCCTGCTGGTGCGGTGTCTGCGCCAGCTGGCGGAACGGGGCTTTGTCCATCGTGATTGCAAGTCGCAGAACCTGCTCGTCGTGAACGAGCCGCGCCTGAAGCTGGTCTGGATTGACATGGACGGTTTGAAGCACGTGAAGCGGGTCACACCGGCGGACGAATTCCGCGCGCTCACTCGCTTGCACGTCAGCCTGGTCGGGCTCCCGGGTCTGACGCGCACCGACCGGCTACGCTTCCTGAAGGCGTACCTGACGCGGTTTGGCTCCGATGCGCGGGCCTGGCGGGAGGCCTGGCGCTCGATTGCCGAAGCCACCGAGGAGAAACTGCGCGCCCGGTGGGTTCGCCGTAAGTGGAAGGCAAAACGCTACGGGCGGGAGTAGCCCCCGCGCGGCGAGCGGCGGCAAGCGCTGTAACAGATCTCATACGCGTTCGGATGAATATGTGCGGCCCACGGTTGTGTCACCCGTGTAGCCACCGCGCATCTTCTAGGTGGAGCGTGTGGCCGGGGTGGTGGTTTTCTCGGTTTCCTCGGTTCGCAGTTTGGGCTGGAGGTACTTCTCGCTCAGTCCTTTCTGATCGACGTACTCCACGATGCTGGCGACTTGCGCGATGCACTTGAGATCGTCGTGCGTATCGGTGCCGATCGTGACCATCACGCGGTGATTGGGCAGGATGTTGAACCAGCGCTCGTGGTCGTTCATCGGGAGGAGGCCGACGTTCGCCTCGTAGAAGATGCGCGCGTTGGCCATCGTGCGGACGACCTGGTCCATCGACGTGTTGGGGAACTGCCGCATCACGTCGGTATGCGCCAGCCCGACCGGGCAGGGCCAGCGGCGGGCCTGGTTGGCGAGCTGGGTGAGTCCGGCCCAGTCGACATACTCGAACAGCACGTAATCAATCCCGTTGAGAAAGCTGCGGATGGTGCCGAGGTTGTTCTTGTTCAACGGCCAGTTGATCTCGCAGCCGCAGAAAACGTGCAGCTTGCCGGCCCAGCGTCGGCGGGCGGCGTGAACGGCTTCGACGTAATCGCGGGTCTCCCGGGTGAAGGTGCGCTCGAAATCCCGCTCGCTCTGAACGTCGCGTGACGAGGGCGTGCAGAAGAGATTGTCGGCGATGCCGATGCCGTCGAACTTGACCACCTCGCACGCCAGGTGGGCTTCACACAGCTCATCTATCGAGTACGCCCCGTCGGAGAACGGCGTGTGATTGTGCAGGTCGTAGATCGGCTGGCTCATGGTCCCTCCATGGGGAAGGTGGACCGTTGCTTGTCTCGCTTCTCAGACTGAACAAATCCCCGCGGACTCGACAGGCCGACACCGGCAAGCCACGTCCGGTACAGAGAATGCGGCGGCTACTTCAACTCGTTCTTACGAACATGCCAACGCTGCGCTCACGCGGATGCCTGGGCGACAGCGCACGCCCGCAAGATACATCCCCTGGTCGCCCGCGTCCACCTGTTCGACCGCGGGTCCAGTCAGATACCGTGTCGCAGCGAGATGGCTCAAAGATTGCCCAGACTCGTGACTCGCT
This sequence comes from uncultured Planctomycetales bacterium, assembly GCA_964508075.1. GTDB lineage: Bacteria > Planctomycetota > Phycisphaerae > UBA1845 > Fen-1342 > JALSRY01. The sequence continues at coordinate 3,667 of CAZDTB010000145.1, read as the reverse complement.
GGAGGCACTTCGCTGCCGAACGGCCCCTGATGGCGGCTTTCGGATGCGAAAAGACCGCATCAGGCTTGCGTCGCTATTATACCATCGGGCCCGCCCGAAAAAATATCCCGTTTTGGCGTGGTGGGCGGCGTGAATTCCGTCAGGCGACGCGGGAGATTCCTCAGATTTCGGCGAACCCGTGCTAGGACCCGGCGTATATAGAGGTGACTGACCTCCTGAAAACTTGCTCCTCCTCTCCCGAGACCCCTCGGAGCCGCCGCGAAAGCGGCGACTTCGAGGGGTTCTTGTTGGACTCGGTCGTGTGAATGGCTGATCCGGGCGGCCGGGATAGAATTGGGAGTGGTTGCGGCCGGCCGGTCCGGCGGTGTTCGAGATACCGGCAGGTGAACCTCCATCGTGTCATGCTCTACACGACAAGTCGTGCCGTGGCTTGCCCTGGTTGCCCTTGGCTGGTGCCGGGCGGATGCCGATGGCGACGCTCCGATTGCCCGGGTTGACCTGCGGCTGATCGGATCGGTCGGAGCGCGGCCGGTGGTCGCGGTTACCGATCTCCCGGAGTGGGGGGCGGGTGGTCGGGTAGTCGTCGCCTGTGACGGTGAGCTGCTGGGCTGGTTCGAGGAGGTTGGCGCGGGTGACGACCGCTCGATGTTTGTCTCACGGCAGGCCATTTCCGCTGACTTGGCAAGCGGGTCGCTGAGCGCGTGGGTTATCGGACCCGGCTGCGTTGCCCACTTCCGAGACGCCTGGCCGTTCGACGCGCAGTTGCGGGCCCGCATCGATACGGTCGGGCTGGGAGATCACTCCGTCTGGATCGACGCCGGCAGCCACCAGGCTGTACGGGTGGGGGATTGCTGGTGGTACCGCGCGGCGGGTCAGCCGGTCGCACGCTGCGACGTGCGTTTGGTGGGCAGCAGTATCTGCTATTGCCGCGCGGTGCCGCTGGTGGCGGGCTTGCGGCCGCGGCGGGGCGAGATGGTCTCGCTCTGGCCGGCGCCGGGGCTGCGGGACACGGGCCGGGCCGTGAGCGCCGTGTCGTTCGTCGAGACGCGGGAAGACGGCCAGGTCGTGTGGGTGGCTGCACCGCCGACGGTCAACACTCCGGCCGAACCGCGCGTGGATTTCCGCCGCGCTGGCGATTACATCGGCAGCGGAGTGGTCGAACGGCGGGACGCCCGGTTCTGGTATGTACGGACACTGCCGGGGGCGTGTGCGGGCGATGTCCACGTTGGAGATGACGCGCTGATCCGCACGGTGGCCGACATTCGCAACCGGCGAATCTCTGCCCGGGTGGTCGAGCTTGCGTCGGCGGGTGGCCTGATCAACGCCGGCGAGATCGACGGCCTGTCGGCCGGCGACGTCGGTACGGTTTACCGTGCCGGCAATCTCATCGGGCGGGTCAGGCTCACGAAGGTGCAACGCGCGTACTCCGTGGCGCAACTGACTGAAGGCAGCGAGGGCCCCGACGCATCACAGGCGGCCCAGAGTGGCGAGTCGCAGCCGCGAACGAAAACCGAAGGTCTGCAACGACTCGACGAGGTGCACTTCGGCCATCCCCCACCACCGCCGGTGACGCTCGGTGTGATCGAGCGGGTCGTCGACCGAACGTTGTTCTCGGCGCGGCTTGCGAATGGGAGTGGCCCGCCGTTGCTCACGCCGCTCGTGCTACGGCGAGTCGATCGGACGATCGGCGTGGCGGTTCTGCTGGACGTCATGGATGGGCGAGCACTGGGCTTGGCGCTGGCACGTTCACTGACCGAACTCCCGGCGGCGGGCGACGAATTGAGATTGTCGCGATAGCCTCGCTCAAGGAGCACGCGGTTGGAGCGCTTCCCTGTTATCCTCTTTGAGGAACTGCACCACGCGTTTATACTACGTAACGGGCGTGGCACGCCGTCGCCGTAGCGGCCGCGGTCACCACGTTGGGAGTTGCAGATTCGAGGGTGTAGCTCAGTCGGCAGAGCAACGGCCTTTTAATTCTATTCCATGCCTCTCTGGGAACCCGGAATCGCCGTTTCTGGCTCACCAGGGCCGCTCGAAGGCGCACGAAACCGCACGAAAGGGCTGGTCCGGTTGTCGCGACAACCGGACATCCCTTCGCGTACCGGTCTGTAAAACCGCTACTCACGACTACCGCCGAGCCGCCCCAGGATGTTGATTGTCCTCCGCTTCGCTCGGACGACCGCAGGAAGCGACAGCATCAGGAGGCTCATGCTGTCCGCGACTGAGCTTCGGCGATTCTCCCACCAACTCGAGCCCCGAGTGCTCTTCCCAAATCGCACGTCGAGGGTCCGCTTCGCCGGGCCGATCTACGCCGTCGGATCAGGCGGCGTCGCGGCAGTAGTGCCGCAGCAGTCCGCCCAAGAATCGCTGGCACCGGATACGCCCGACTTCGGCTTTGTCTGCTGGAGGTTTCGTGCGTTCGCGTGCATAGATGAGCGTCCGGTTGCCTATGCCCTGATGCGGCCGGTATCGATTGTAGAAAAGGACATACTCCTGCGTGATATGATCCAGATGCGTGAGGCCGAAACACAGGAAGTGGTTGAGACATTCGCGTTTGAGCGAAGCTACCCAGGCCTCGGCATAAGCATTCGCGTTCGGAGCCTGGATCGGAGTCTTGACGATCCGGGTGCCGACGTCGCGGAAGAGCTGGTCGAATGTCGGCGTGAATTTACTGTCGCGGTCGTGGAGCAGGAACCGCGCCTCAACACCGTGGTCCTCCAGCCACATCTGCACGTTTCTGGCCTGCTGCGACACCCATCTCTCATCGGGGTGATGGGTGGCCGGACAGAGAAACACTCTACGACTGCTCAAATGTATGAAGAACAAGCAGTAAGCTGTTCTCAAACCCAATGGCGTAATGACGCTCTTCGCGAAGAAATCACAGGCGACCAGCGTGTTCATATGCAGCCGAATGAATTTTCGCCAAGGCGTCTCGGCACCCAGTCCGCGTCCCTTGTTCGGTTGCGGGAACAGACCCTCATCACGCAGGATGCGACGGATCGAAGAGCGGCCGACGGGGAGGTGGAGCTTGGCCAACTCGCCGACGATGCGGCGGTATCCCCAGCCGAGGTTCTCTTTGGCAAAGCGGATGATGAGCCGGCGCCGCACCGTGCAGACGCGTGGCCGTCCCACCGTCCGAGGACGCTTGCCCGCACGCTGTTCCCGGGCCCAGCGGCGGTAGGTCTGGTGCGTGACGATCCCGAGGATGTCCTTGACGTTATGGTCCAGTTCGCTTCCGATGCTGAGCAATTGAGCGCGGTCTCGCGGGCTGAGGATGACGCGGTTCCGGCCCAGCTTGCGGCGGAGCATCTCGACCTGGGCGAGCAGGAACCGGATTCTGTTATCGCGACGAGCGCCGAAGCCCTCGAGCAGGAGGTGCAGAACGACGTAGAGCCAGCGTGACATGATAATGGAGCCCTGGTTTCGAACGATCGTAAGTCCAGTAATGACACGTGATCGACATTTTGGACCCTCGCTCACGCCATAGCAAATCCGCCTGCCCTCATTCCGAGACGGGAACAGACCCCCGCTAGGCTGGCGACGACGGTAACTGGCTCGCTTCAGGAGGGAAGCTATCGGACGATGGCGGGGGTTCGAATCCCCCCCTCTCCGGATAGGGACAACTCTCCGCCAGCGAAATCCAGACCTTCCGCACCGTCACCCGGAT
>CAZDTB010000144.1:0-10074 GCA_964508075.1 uncultured Planctomycetales bacterium | reverse complement strand
TGCCGTACATCAGCTCCTCGATCATCTTCCAGATCCTGGTGACCGTGGTCCCGGCCCTGGAGAAGATCCAGAAGGAGGGCGAGAGCGGGCGGCGCAAAATCATGGAGTACACCCGCTACGGAACCGTGGCCCTGTGCTTCATCCAGTCCTTCTTCTGGGTCGGGTACCTGACGCGCAGCGGGCTGGTCACCGTCGACTTCGCCGGGGGATACAGCTTCTGGATCATGGGCATCACCGGGATGATGGCCGGCACGCTGCTGTTGATGTGGATCGGCGAGCAGATCGACGAGTACGGGATCGGTAACGGAATCAGCCTCATCATTATGGCCGGGATCATCGCCCGACTGCCCAACGCGATCATCGAGGTCACGCAGGGGCTCAACCTGAGGGGGACCGTCGGCGGCGGGATGATGGGCCCCGAGAAGGTCCTCTTCCTGCTGGTCTCCTTCGTCGCGGTCGTGGCCGGCGCGATCCTGATCACGCAGGCTCAGCGGCGGATCCCCATCCAGCAAGCCAAGCAGACCCGCGGCCGACGCGTCGTCGGCGGCCAGCGGCACTACCTCCCGCTCAAGGTCAATCACGGCGGCGTCATGCCGATCATCTTCGCCAGCTCGTTCCTCCTTCTGCCCGGCTGGCTGTTCGGCATGATCGCCGGCTACGGAATCTGGCCGCAAGGGCTATGGGACTTCCTTGACAACGCGTTTCGGCCGGGAGCGTTCGTCTACATCGTCGCCTACGTCGCGATGGTCTACGTCTTTGCGTACTTCTGGGTTTCGGTCCAGTTCCAGCCCAAGGAGCTGGCCAACAACCTCCGTGACATGGGCAGCTTCATCCCCGGCTTGCGGCCCGGCAAGCGCACCGCCGACTATCTCGAGAGCGTGATGGACCGCATTACCTATGTCGGCGCGGGGTTCCTGGCGCTGATCGCGGTGATCCCGTCCGTCGTCGCGGTCCACATGGAGATTCCCTTCCGCGTGTCGGCGTTCCTCGGCGGGACGGGACTGCTGATCGTCGTCAGCGTCGCCCTCGACCTCATCCAACGCCTCGAAGCCAACCTGATCATGCGGAACTACGAAGGCTTCCTCGGCACCGAAGGCGGCGGCGGCCGAATCAAGGGGCGACAGTAACCTATGTCTTGTAAACGACTTATATTCCTCGGCCCCCCCGGCAGCGGCAAAGGCACCCAGGCTACCCGCATCAGTGACCGCTTCGCTCTCGTCGCCATGTCCAGCGGCGACACCCTGCGGGGCGAGATCAAGGCCGGCAGCAGCGTCGGGAAGAACGCCCAGCAGTTCGTCCAAGCCGGGACGCTCGTGCCCGACGACGTCATCACCGATGTGATGCTTTCGGCCATTGCCAAGCTGCCGGCGGATACCGGGTTTATCCTCGATGGCTTCCCGCGAACGGTCCCGCAGGCCGAATCGCTGGCGAAGTGCCTCGAAGATGCCCACCTGAGAATCGACGCCGCCATCGACTTCCGGATCAGCGACGGCCCGATCGTTGAGAGAATTGTCAGCCGGCGTGTTTGCAGTAGCTGCGGGGCGACGTATAATGTGCGGTTCTTCCCGCCGGAGAAAAACGGCGTCTGCGACAAGTGCGGCAGGGAGGTCATTCAGCGAGTCGACGATCGCGAAGACGTGGTCAAGACGCGCCTGGAGACGTATCGCTCGCAGACGGCTCCGTTGATCGAGTTCTACTCGCAACGGGGTCTGCTGCGCAGTGTGGATGCCTCGGCAGAGGCCGAGGTGGTTGAGGCCCACGTGGTCGGGACGATCGAGGCGCTTGGCTAACACGAATGGGTTCGGCAGCCTCCAAGATCGTGATCAAGTCGCCGCGCGAAATCGACTTGATGCGCGCCGCGGGCCGGCTGGTTCACGAGGTGTTGTGCGAGATCGAATCGCAGATCCGCCCGGGCACCATGACGGCCGAGTTGGATGAGATCGCGGAGCGAATGATCCGCCAGGCCGGGGCGATCGCCCTCTTCAAGGGCGTCGAAAACCCGCAAGCTCGGTTCCCGTTCCCCGCGAACATCTGCTCGTCGGTGAATGAGGAGGTTGTCCACGGAATCCCCAGCGAGCGACGGCTGGTTGAGGGCGACATCGTGAGCATCGACTGCGGCGTGCGTCTGAACGGGTACTGTGGTGACGCCGCCTGCACGTTCGCCGTCGGCCGACCGGGCAAGAAGGCCCAGGCCCTGATCGGCGTCACGCGTGAGGCCTTGGAGATCGCGATTCGCGAGATCCGGCCCCGCGTTCAGTGGAGTAGTATTGCGCGGCGGATGCAGAAGCATATAGAAAGTCGGGGTTTCGGCGTTGTCCGCGAGTTCGTCGGACACGGGATCGGCCGCGAGATGCATGAGGAACCGAAAATCCCGAACTATGTCGAGCGCTCGCAGCGTGGGGCCGACTTCGAGCTGGTCCCCGGGATGACCCTGGCGATTGAGCCGATGGTGACCGCGGGCAAGCCGGCGGTCGAGTTTCGCGACGCCGACGGCTGGTCGGTCGTCACGAAGGACCGCTCGCCGGCAGCTCACTTCGAGCACAGCGTCGCGGTGACGGAGACGGGCTCTTTGGTCCTGTCGGACGGGAGCTGAGCGGCGGGCGGTAGCAGTGAGGTAATGGCCATGAAGGTTCGCAGCAGTGTCAAGCGTATTTGTGAGAACTGTAAGATCGTCAAGCGCAAGGGCGTGGTGCGGGTGATCTGCACCAATCCGCGTCACAAGCAGCGTCAGGGCTAGCCCAGAGAGGTTGCGCAAATGCCACGTATTGCCGGTGTGGATGTTCCCAGCGAGAAGCGGATCGACATCGCGCTGACGCGCATCTACGGAATCGGGCTGTTTCGAGGGCGGGAAATCCTGGCCAGCGCCCGCATCCAGCCGAGCCTGCGGGCCAACAAGCTGACCGAGGACGAGGTCAGCCGCATCGCCGGCATCATCGAGTCCAATTACGTCGTGGAGGGGCAGTTACGCCGACAGGTGCAGCAGAACATCGCCCGCCTGCGTGACATTCGCTGCTATCGCGGGCTGCGGCACATACGCGGCCTGCCGGTCCGCGGGCAACGCACGCGGACCAACGCCCGCACCCGCAAGGGGCCCAAGAAGACCGTCGCGGGCAAGAAGAGTGTCAAGGAAATGCGTTAGCCGATAAGGAGCGGTGGTCTTGGCCAAATCCGGAAAACGTCGTGTCAAACGCAGTGTCGCCAAGGCGGTGGCGCACATCAAGGCGACCTTCAACAACACGATCATCACCATCACGGACGTCGACGGCGGCGGGCGGCTGTTCGTGCTGGGCGTCGGCCGGTTCGGTCTCGCTCGGCGGCGGGGAAAAAAAGTTCACCGGCGCCCGCAAGAGCACGCCCTTTGCTTCGCAGCGCGCCGCCCAGTATTGCGCCAACCTGGCCCGCAAGCACGGCGTGCTCGAAATCGAAGTCCGGGTCAAGGGGCCCGGCGCTGGACGAGAGTCCGCCATCACGGCCCTCCAGGCCGCCGGCCTGCGGATCCAGTCTATTGAAGATGTCACGCCCATTCCGCACAATGGCTGCCGCCCGCGGAAGAAGCGGAGGGTTTAGTTCATGGCGAGACTGACCGGCCCGACAACCCGGCTTTCCCGGCGCGAAGGTATCAACCTGATGTTGAAACCCATCCGCGACCAGACCGGGAAGAACCCGCTCGAGCGCGACTACAAGAACTATCCGCCCGGAATGCACATTTGGCGACGCAGCCGCCACTCCGCTTACGCCATCCGCCTGCGCGAGAAGCAGAAGGTCAAGCGACACTACGGCATCCTCGAGCGCCAGTTCCGCCGCTATTTCGCGCTGGCCGAGCGGGCCCGCGAGAACACCGGCGTGACTTTGCTGCGTCTGCTCGAGCGGCGTCTGGACAACGTCGTCTACAAGACCCGGTTCATCGCCGGTCGCCGCGGCGCCCGGCAGGCGGTCGTGCACGGGCACGTTTGCGTTAACGGGAAGAAGGTCGACCGGCCGGGTAGCCTGATGGAAGTCGGCGACAAGATTTCGATCAGCCCCCGCGAGAAGTCACAGAAGTACGCGCGGGCCCAGATGCAGTTGCTCGAAGGCGTCCCGGTGCCGCCCGAGCAAACCTGGCTTCTGGTGGATCCCAACAAACTGGAGGCAACCGTCGTTGCGCTCCCCGGGCGTGATGACGTGCTTATCCCGGTGGAAGAGCAATTGATTGTCGAGTTCTGCTCGCGCTAGCGCGGCCGGACCCTGGAAAATCCCACGGATCGAGAGCGAATTCTCTTGGGGCGAGGAAAACATGCGGATCAGATGGCGTGGCCTCGAATTGCCGACCCGTGTCGTTCGTGAGGAATCCGTCAGCAACAACGAGTACGGACGATTTACCATCGAACCCTTCGAGCGCGGCTTCGGCACCACCGTCGGTAACAGCCTGCGGAGAATCCTTTTGTCCAGCCTGGAAGGCTCGGCGATCACCCACGCGCGCATCGCCCGAGCCGACCACGAGTTCTGCTCGCTGCCCGGCGTGCTCCAGGACCTCACCGACATCATCCTGAACATCAAGACGCTGGTCGTCAACGTCGACGGCGACCCGCCCAAGCGCATGCGCGTGGAACGCCACGACAAAGGCGAAGTCTACGCCCGCGACTTCGAGTGCGAGGCCGGCCTCGAAGTCTACAACGGCGACCAGCTCATCGCGACGCTGACCGACGACGTACCCTTCGCCGCCGAGTTGACTGTCTCACGCGGGCGCGGCTACATCCCCGCCGCCGAGCACCTCGAAGAGGAAACCGAGATCGGCGTGATCCCGATCGACGCTCTCTTCTCGCCGGTCACCCGCGTGCGCTACCGCACCGAGGACACCCGCGTCGGGCAGAAGGTCAACTACGATCGCCTGATCATGGAAATCTGGACCAAGGGCATCGTGCTGCCCGAGGACGCCCTGGTCGAGGCCGCCAAGATCCTCCGCAAGCACCTCAACCCCTTCGTCCAGTATTACGAGCTCGGCGAAACGGTTGCCGCGTCCGAGGCCCAGCCGCTTGACGCCGTCACGGCCGTCGACGAGGAGCTGCGCAGCAAGCTCGACCGCTCGATCGCCAGCCTCGACCTCTCGGTCCGCGCGAGCAACTGCCTCGAAGCGGCCAAGATCATCACGGTCGGCGACCTGATCGCTATTGACGAAAACCAGTTGATGCAACTGAGAAGCTTCGGCAAGACCTCTTTGATGGAAGTGAAACGGAAACTGACGGAATTGGGACTGTCGCTCGGCCTCAACGTCGACGAAGCGGGCTCAGACAACCCGCACGCCACCGCCGGCGCACCGCTTTCCGAGATTTGAGGGTAGATCTTCATGCGACACGCTGTCAGTGGACGAAAGCTCAATCGCTCTGGGGCCCACCGTCTGGCCCTGCGCCGCAACCTGGTCCAAAGTCTGATCGAGCACGGCGAAGTCCGCACGACCCTCACCAAGGCCAAACACGTGCGCGGTTGTGCCGAGCGACTGGTAGCGCTCGCGATCGACGGCAGCCTCGCCGCCCGCCAGCGTGCCATCGCCCTGCTCAATGACCGCGCCATCATCGCCAAAGAGCACCGGGAAGACTACGACAAGATGAGCGACGCCAAGCGGCACCAGGTCCTCCGGTCGCGCTCGGGCCGGCGACACCGCATTTCGACCACCAAGCCCGGCGTCAAGTTCACCGCCCAGTCCGTCATCCACAAACTCTTCGCCGACATCGGACCACGCATGAAGAAGCGGGCGGAAGCGCGTGGCGGCGGCGGATTCACCCGCATCATCAAGCTGGCCGATCGCCGGCTGGGGGACGGCACGCCGATCGCCATCCTGCAACTCGCCGGAGAGGACGACAAGCCTCGTCCGAAGGGCTCCGACAAGACCGACCGCAAGCGCCGGGCGCGGGCCAAGTACGCGTTTTACGCCGGCAAAACGACTGCCCGGCGCGGCCCGCGGCGCAGTCCCAAGGCAGATGCCCCCGCGGCCGACCAGCCCGAGCCCGCACCCGAGGATACCGCAGCCGAGGAAACCCCGGCCAAGGAAGAATCGACCGACAGCGCTGAGTAGCGAAGGTCCGCAGGCTGAGCCGCTGCCCCTCCACGGAGGATTCCGCCATGCCAGGCGCAGCTCAGGATTCCATCTTCACCAAGATCGTCAAGGGTGAGATTCCGTGTCACCGCGTGTTCGAGAACGAACGCATATTGGCTTTCCTGGACATCACTCCGCTCAGCGAGGGTCACACGCTGGTCATTCCCAAGCTACAGGTCGAGCGGCTCGAAGACCTCCCACCGGAAGACACGGCGGAACTCGCCCGCCAGCTCGGCGCCATCGCCAAACGCGTCTGCGCCGTGACGGGCGCTGAAGGTTACAACGTCCTTCAGAACAACGGCCGCGTCGCCGGACAGGAAGTGCCGCACGTGCATTTTCACATCATTCCCAGGCGCGCCGGTGACGGGCTGGGCTACCGCTGGAACGCCAAGCCCGCCGACCACGACGCGCTGGCCGAGTTGGCTCAGCGCATCAGCGCTACCGAATGACGAACGGCCCCGCCGGCTTCAGCCCGCGCGGCCCGGCAGCGACAGCGCTGTGGGGCGAGGCACATGCGCGCTTGTGACAACCAGGCGGCAGTCTATAATGGCATCGAATGGGGACGTAGCTCAGCTGGGAGAGCGTCGCGTTCGCAATGCGAAGGTCGAGGGTTCGAATCCCTTCGTCTCCATTTCGCCACCCGCCGGCACCGCGGCGGGTTTAGTCCATTGGGCTCGAGCGCGTCCTCCCGCCGACCGGGAAGTACCCGGTCATCGACACGGCGCCGATACCACCTGATTGGAGAAACATGATGAAAGTAACCGTCTCACCACGCGACGCTCACAGCCAGGGCCATATCGCGCCGACCATCGTCCTGTCCCTCGCCGTCTCTGCCCTTCTGTTTCTGGCAAACGGGCTCGCCTTCGGCCAAGAGGGAAAGCTCCCGAAAGGCGACGAGATCCTCGACCAGTACGTCAAGGCCACCGGCGGCAAAGACGCGTACCAGAAGGTCAGCAACCGCGTCGTCCGAGGTTGGCTCGACATGCCTGCCCAGGCGCTCAAGGGCACTATCGAGGCCTATAAGGCCCGGCCCAATCTCAGCTACGAGGTGGTCGAGATTGCGGGCATGATGAGGCACGAGCGCGGCACCGACGGCAAGGTCGCCTGGGAACGCCAGTCGATGACGGGAACCCGCCTCCTGGAAGGCGAAGAACTCGAACAATTCATGCGCGAAGCGGTGTTCGACTCCGACGTCCTGTGGCGCAAGCTCTACAAGAAGGCCGAGACCGTAGGCGTCGAGGACATCGACGGCAAACCCGCCTACAAGGTCGAGCTGACCCTCAAGGGCGACGAGAAGATGACCGCCTATTACGACACGAAGTCAAACCTGCTGGTCAAGTCCGTTATGATGGTCAAGTCGCCGATGCGCGAGATGCTCGTTGAGACATACATCAGCGACTACAAGAAGGTCGGCGACCTGCTGATCCCGCACAAGCAGCGCCAGGTCGTGATGGGTATGGAGCAGGTGCGCACTTTTGATTCGGTCGAGGTCAACGCCAAGCTCGACAAGAACCGCTTCGCACTGCCCGACGATGTCAAGCAACTCCTCAAACAGCGCGAACAACCCAAGAAAGCCGAGGAGAAGGCCCCAACACCCTGACGGCGTATAAGCCTGCGTCAGTCACCAAATGTAGCGGCCGGGCCCCGTACCGGCCGTAGAACACGGAAAAACACGCACCTGGAACGGTGGCCGGTGCCGGACCCGGCCGGCACGGGGTTGTTGTTGCGGATCACGCACCCGCGCCGGCAGACCCGCTCCGCGCTGTGCCGCGTGTCGCTGCGCCAGGCGATCGACGGCGCTGCCTCCGAACCGGTTGTCGGGTACCATCTCGACGTGCGGAACTGCCGCCAATCGAGCGATGAGTGACGCTACCGCGAAGCCCGCCCGCATTTTCATCTCGGTCGCCGAGGACTCGGCGGACGTACACGCGGCTGCGCTGCTGCGCAAAGCCAGGGAGCTGCTCCCCCACTGCTCTTTCCACGGATTGACGGGCCCCCGGCTGCGTGCAGCCGGCGCCGAGACAATCTTCGACCTGAGCGCCCACGCCGCCATGCTCACCGGCGTGTTCTCGATCGTCGGACGAGCCCGGCAGGCGATCAGGACGGTCGAACATTCGTGGCAGACAAACCCGCCCGACCTGGTCGTGCTGCTGGACTCGCCGGAGCTGCATCTGCGTCTGGCCCGGCGGGCTCATGCGCGTGGTCTGCCGGTGCTCTACTACATCGCGCCGCAGACCTGGGCCTCCCGCGCGGGGCGCAATCGACAGATTGCCGAAACGGTCGATCGCCTAGCGTGCATCCTGCCCTTCGAGCAGGACTACTTCCGCCGAGCGAACATCAACGCCGAGTACGTCGGCCACCCCTTGTTTGAAACGCTGCGGCGTGAGAGGCCGGACCCGGAGGTCGTCGATCGCTTGCGCTCGGGTGGCAAGCCGCTGGTCGCAATCCTCCCTGGTTCTCGGCGGCACGTCATCGACGCGGTTCTCCCCCGGCAACTGGCAGTTCTGCGAAAGCTGCGCGCCGCTGGCGCCGCGGCACGGGCGGCAATCTCCGCTGTTTCCGAAGACCGCGCGGAGCAAATCCGCTCCCAACTCACCGCCAACAACGCCCAAAGTGAGATCATTGTCACGGACAGCGCCAGCCTGCTGACCGCCGCCGATCTGGCGCTGGTCGCCTCGGGCACGGCGACACTGCACGTAGCTCATTACCGCAAGCCGATGATCGTGATGTACGACGCCGGCCGGTTGCTCGGGGCGCTGTACCGCCCCTTCGGCCGCTTCGTCTTGAAAACGCCCCACCTGTCGCTGGTGAACATACTCGCCGGCCGGCGCATCGTCCCCGAGTTCATGCCCTTCGTGCGTGACACGGGCGCGGTCGCCCGGGTGGCGAGCCGGCTGCTGACCGATCAGGACTGGCGCGAGCTGATGATCGCGCAGCTCGACGAAGTCGTCCGTCCGCTCGAGAACTCAAACGCCAGCGAAAACGTCTGCCGCATCATTCGGGAAATGCTGGAGAAGCGCTGAGCCGGGCGCGTCGCGCGCTCCCAGAAACGTCATTCCGAGCGCAGCGAGGAATCTTGCCCCCCTATGGATATGTCTCGCCATAGTGTGCCAGCAACCCGGCCAAGTCGGATAAATCTGTACACCCGCTGCCGTCGATATCCGTGACCGGGTTGTAGTTGGCGTCACCCTCGCACCAGCCGTAGTGCGCCAGCAACAACGCCAGGTCGGAGAGATCCACGACGCCGTCACCGTTGAGGTCGCCGGTCAACCCTGGCTCGACGCTGAAGGTCCCGTCGCTCTCGTCCCAAGCACCGCAGCTCCCCCCGTCATAGACGCGACGAACGCGAACCTTGTAGTCGTCCCCCTCGGCGAGCGGCACCCACTCGACCGACATCACGCCGGGATCGGTCAGCGCGACAATGTCGAACCACTCCGTATTGTCCGTGGTGATCTCCAGATCGTCGATCCAGACGGTGTCGTAGTAGTGCGACTGGCCGCCATCCTTCACATATTCCCACCTCAGCTCGTGCGAGCCCGGCGGCAGCGTCGTGCTGTAGTACGTCCAACCGCCGTGTCCGGATACGTGAATCTCCCGGTCACTGTCGATGTAGAAGTTGAAGAAGTCGTAGCCGCTTTCGGAACTGACGCGGTACCAGAAGTTCAGGTCTCCGCTACCCGCGGTCCTCGTCATCCAGGAGATATCATTGTTTCCGATGTCGCCGGCTCGCGCCGAATAAGAGCCTGAGTGCGGCTGGCTGGAGGTGACGTACCAATCCTCATCGCCGCCGGTCTCGTACTCCGGTCCCAAGCTGCCGTCTTCGAAACCGTCGGTGACGGTCACGATGTCGCGATCGGCGAAGGTGAAGACGGTGTCCAGGTGCATGGCGGCGCGCAGCTTGGGCATGCCGGCGACGATCACCTTCTCGGCCGCCCCGTTCCTGAACAGTTCGGCCGCGACCTGGGTGATGGCTTGGCGTGACGTGCGCTCGCTCATCCCGATGA
>CAZDTB010000143.1:0-10091 GCA_964508075.1 uncultured Planctomycetales bacterium | reverse complement strand
TCCTCCTCATCCCGCTCGCTTTCGTGCTGGCGCAGGCCGATGCCCGCGTCCCGCAGCTTCTGCATCACCTCCCGCGCGATCTCCTCAATCGCTTTGTAAGACGCGTCTACACAGCGCCAGCCGTGTTGCTCCATCACCTCGTTGGCCGCCCGCAGCTCGCGGGCGATGTTTCTCCGGTCCCCGTACTCGTCGCGCACATCCATTCCCCAGCCACGCATCCGCGCCTCGCGCACGCTGCGCAGCCGGTGCGGATTGGTCGTCAAGCCAATCACACGCCGTGGATCGACCTTCAGCAGCTCAGGCGGCGGATCGACGTCCGCGAACAGCGGCACGTTCGCCGCCCGAATGCCGCTGTACCCCAGGTAGAAACAGGTCGTGCTCTTGCACGAGCGCGACACCCCCACCAGAACCACGTCCGCATCTTCCAACTCATTGATCCCACAGCCGTCATCGTGGTGCAAAGTGTATTCGACCGCGTCGATCCGGTCGAAACGCTCCTTGTCCGAGTTGTACAAGATGCCAGGCTTCGCCCGGGGTGCCCGGCTGAACAGATCGTACAGCCCCGTCAACACTGGCCCCAGCAGATCCACCGTCGGAACCAGGTGCTCGCGGGCTGCCTCCTGAATTGCCCGGCGAGCCCGGTCGTACACCAACGTGTAGAACACCAGCGCCTGCTCTTCGGCCGCCTTCTCGATCAGATTCCTGACCGTCTCCGGGCGGCGAACCTGCGCCTTGCGGATCAGCCGCACCGAGATCTGGTCGAACTGCACCAGCACCGCCTTGACCACCTGCTCGCACGTGCGACACGTGCCGTCTGACAGCAGGTAGATCGTGTGAATCTCGCTGCTCAACGCATCCGGTCCCACGAGCCTTCCTCCGTCGACTGCGACAGCCATGCCTGCGCGTCCGCGAGGATCCGCGGCGGGTAGCCCTCGCGCTCGAGCACGCGCAGCGCGTTGCGGGTCCGGGCCGGACCGTCGTACAAATGGTAATCAAAAACCATCCCCCCGCTGCTGAGGTCCTCGCGGAAATGGAAGTTCCGGACGGCCGCCCCGTCCGCCAGTTCCGTCAGATGCCGATCGTGCGTCGCCAGCAGCACCAGGTTCGACGACTCGAGCAGGTGTTTCAGCACCGCCACGCTCGCCGCCGATTGGTCCTCCGAATTCGTCCCGCGGAACGGCTCATCGATCAGACCGAGCAGCACGCCCGGCCCCGCCGGCGGCAAGACCATCCGGCGTAAATGCCGCACTTCCGCCAGAAAGTAGCTCTCATCCTCGGCCAGATTGTCGCGCGCCCGCAGATCGCTGATCAGGCGCAGCGGCGACCAGTTCATCTCCCGGGCGACCACCGCGGACCCGATCTGGGCCAACCACACGTTCACGCCGACCATTCGCAGGAACGTGCTCTTGCCCGCCAGGTTCGAGCCGCTGACGACCCACATGCGGACCTCCGGCGTCAGCCTGACGCTGTTAGGCACGATGCGCGGCGGCGCAATCAAGGGGTGCCGGCCATCGATGATCTCCACGCGCGCTTCACCGGTCGGCGTCGGGTAACACGTCACCGGCTGTTCCGCCGCGAAGCACGCCAGGCTGGCCAGCGCCTCCAAATCCGCTAGGGCTGCCGCCCCGGTCAGCAACGCCTCGCGGTGCGGCACCGCCCGTTTGAGAATCGTGGCTGCCACGTGCAGGTCGTACAGGGCCATGTAGCTCAGCGCCAGGTGCAGCCCACCCCCGTGCTCTGCCCAGCCGAGCCGCCGACAGAGGCTTGCCAACTGACCCCGCCCCACCGCCGCTGCCAGACCTCCGCGGAGCTTAGCCAAGTCGGTCTCGCTCGGCAGATCAACGGCCCCCTGCCGCGCCGCGATCAGGAATGCCCGCGCACCCCAGGCTACATCCCGCCACGGCGTGAGCGCCTCGCTTAGCGTCTTACCGATTCGGCGGCGAATGACGGCGTTCACTCCCTGCACGCCTGCCAGCAGCCATGCCCAAGCGAAATGCCCCACAAACAGGTGTCCGAGCGCGAAGATCGTCAACGCCAGCGCGACAACCGCCCAGCAGCGCAGCACTGCCGTCGGCAGAAAGAGCTCGAGCGGCCGCGCCTGGTACACCGCCCGCACGAACCCGGCCAGACGCGTGTCTTCGTTCCGCAGCCCCGCCGCCGCCCCCATCAACCGGACGCGTTCCGCCGGGTGCTCTTCCAACCAGCGGACCGTCTTTTGGCGCGCCATGATTCGCTCGGGCGACATACACATGCGATCGAACATGTCGCGCAGCCGCCGGGCGCCCAACCCGCTCGACGTACGGTTCAGCAGCCCGAACAACCCGACCGGCCCCGCGAACACGTCCAGATCGTCCCGCTCCTGATCGGTCAGAGACCAGGTCGGCCCCGGATCCAGCACCGGCGTCAAGTTCAGCGCTTCGTCGCTCACCTCCGCCGGCCGTTCCGCGGAGCGGATTACCTCCAGCGCCCCGCCGCAGCGCTGCTGCGCCTCGTCGAGCACCGTGAGCATCCCATCGCGCAGCTCGCGCTCGCCGCGGCTCTGGAGATGTCGCCTGACCGTCCACCAGAAGAGCACGGCAGCGCAGGCCATCACCGCTGCCGGCACCAGCGGCGTCGCGGCCCACACAAACCACGGCACCACCCCCACCAGGAAAACCAGCAGCCGCGCCCAAGACCAGCGCGACTCCACGCGATTCCACCGATCCCGCTGCCGCTGAATCTCCTCCCGATGCGTCTTCAGCCAAGCCCGGTTCTCGACGATTTTCTTCGGTGCCGATTGTTGTCCGCCGTCCACGTAAACGCACCTCTCGGCCGCGCCAGCCAGCGCGGCGGCGCCCAGGCAGCGCGCCCGCGCCTGCCGGCGCAGCTTACGCGCTCGCGCCCGCCTCGTCGATCGCGCGCCGCCGCGCAGACCGGCGGCTGGTCCGCGACACAATCTGCGGGCATCTCTTACCCGAGCTTTGGCCGAATCTGCCCCGGAGGGGCGTCTCTTAACAGTCCGGTGCAGAAGTCAATTTCGACGAGCAGCGCCGTAGCGGCCGGCGGCTCGCCGGCCGTGGAACGCCGTGAACGCCATTCCGCGCCAACGGCCTGCGAGCTGCAGGCCGCTACATGGCTTGTGCACCGGACTCTCAACCGAGCTTTGGCCGAATCTGCCCCGGAGACCGGCGCCGGGTCCGTGACACAATCTGCGGGCATCTCTTACCCGAGCTTTGGCCGAATCTGCCCCGGGGGGGCATCTCTTACCCGAGCTTTGGCCGAATCTGCCCCGGAGGGGCATCTGAACGTAGCCCAGCACGAAGTGCTGGGATAGGCCGTTGAGAGCACCATTGAGTCCCGGAGGGACGATTGAAGCTTCAATCGTCCCTACAGGACTCGCTTTCTCGGCGTCGCACAAGTCCCAGCACTACGTGCCGGGCTACGCTCAGTTCGTCCCTGGGGAACGGCATGACCGCGGCGTGCCACTGGCAGCTTGCCTGCCAGTGCCTCTCTGTCCACAATACACCTTGGCACGGCCGGGCGAGCGGCCCAGACCGGCCCGAGCGAGCTGAGCTTCCTGTCGGTCGATACGCGCACGCCTACGTAGTAGACTGCCGTGGTGAAGACGGCGGCAAGACGACCCATTACATGCTAAGATGGGTCGCCACGACCGGCGAAAAGGGACCGTGGAGCGAGACAGTCAGCGCGACGATCTGGGCGTAGGAAGAACGCCAAATTCAGAATAGCGAATGGCTAATGCTCGATGGCGTGCGCGCGCTTGGACTTGGCCACGGCATTCCGCGCCCACCGGCAGCAGAACTTGTTCAGACTCTCATAGCGGCTGGCACATGAAATGGGGGCAGGCCGAGGGTGGTCAAAGCAGACGAGGTGTGCCGTGCCAGAACTCGACTTGATCCTCAGGACCATGACACTGGAGTTCTTCGGTGGTGGGAAGCACAAGATATCACCGGAGGCATTGTTCGAGACGAAGGACGCTGTTTTCCTGGACGTCCGCTCAACTTCCGAACAGCAATCGCTAGATTTGGCACTTCAACATCACGCAACCGTTCTGCGTATTCCGACCGATGAAATCCCCGACCACGTTGATGAGATACCACGCGACAGGCTGGTTGGTGTTTTCTGCTCCGCTGGAACGCGCGCGAGCATCGTGTATGCGTATCTTCGCACCATGGGATACAGCGATGTGCGGATTGTGCACGGCGGCTATGAGGCGGTCGTGGATGCGATCAAACCAGAGGCGTTGTGGCAGCATTTGGAACAGAGAAAGCGTCCATAATGAGAAGGCTACCGTGTTGAAGCTGGCGATCGTAGCTCTTGTGGTTTTGGCCCTCGCCGTCGTCATGACCATGACCGGACGTGGCGGAGGCAATTTCTACGTCCTAACGTTCGTCCTAGCCGGAGCACCGATGCACGAAGCGGCTACAACCGGTCAGTTCGTGCTTTCTGCCACGGCCCTGGCGGCCATGTTCGTTTTTCAAAAGCACAAGACCGTGCTTTTGCCGTTGGCGCTATTCATGGGGGGAATGACAGCTACCACTGCCTTTGCGGGCGGGTACTTTGCGTACCTTTTCACAGGCGTAACGCTAAAGATTATGTTCTCATTGTTACTTGTATTGGCAGGCATCTTGATGCTGTTGCCCATAAAGGAACGTACCACCAAGCCGGATCGAAGCGGCGGTTACTGGGGTCTGAAGACGGCCGACAGCGTCTATTACATAAACCTATGGGTTACAGTCCCTGCCGTTCTGGGGACCGGCTTTTGTGCCGGGATGGTGGGTGTCTCGGGCGGCTCGTTCCTGGTTCCCCTGATGGTGCTCGGATGTCGCGTGCCGATGCGTCTCGCTGTAGGAACCGCTTCCATCATGGTTGCCGCGACGGCGTTCTCAGGATTCCTCGGCCACGCAATGCACGGCACTTTCAATCCTGCCTGGGCCTTGCCAATTGCGGGCGTGGCTGTCATCGGCGGCATCCTGGGTGGGAGGATTGCTCTGAAGACGAAGCCAGCATATCTGAAGATGCTCTTCGCGGTGACAACCATCGTCGCCGCAATCCTGATGATGGTGAATGCATTGCTGTCAAGGTGAACGAATACGCCTGACCGATTGAAGCCGTGTAGATGTTCTCTGTGTTCGCAAGGTGACGGTTTCGCCCAGAGCACTGCCGACCCTTCGGCTGCCAGCCTGTCGGAATACCTGGAACAGGAATTGCGTTACGAGACTTACGGCGCGCCGCATTCTCGTAAGTCCTTATTCTTCGTTCGCGACGTGGTTGTTTCGCGGGTAGCCCGACAGGCTGCTGCGCTCGGGGCAGGCGCCGCAGTGGCACACCGGCAGGCGAAACGCCCGCCCCACCCTGAACCCCGAACGCTGAACCCTACGTCCGGCACCCTTCGGCTGCGCTCAGGGCAGGCGCCGACCGGACGCTACGTCCTGAACCCCGAACCCTGCTGAAGCTTGGCGCTCTTGGCGGTTCAATTCCGAACGCTAAGGAGATGCATGATGCCGGACAACACCGGCGTCCCGCCGGTGGCAACACGGGCGAGACGCCCGTGCCACCCGGTCTTGATCGGCGCGCTAAAGCTCGTTCGCGATCCAGCGCTCCAGCAGCAGGCGGGCCTCGGAGTCGCGCATCTGCCGCGGGGGGTGCTTCATGGCGAAGCTGGAGATGGCGTCGAGCGGACCGCCCTCGCCGCGATCCAGCGCGAGCTTGGCGCAGCGGATCGCGTCGATCGTCACACCGGCACTGTTCGGCGAGTCCTCGACGCTCAGGCGCATCTCGAGGTTGCACGGCACGTCGCCGAAGCCGCGCCATTCCATCCGCACGAAGCAGACCTTGTTGTCCTTCTGCCACGCCACGTAATCCGACGGGCCGATGTGAATATTCTGCGGGTCGAGCGGGACATCCAACTGCGACTGCACGGCCTGGGTCTTGGAGATCTTCTTGGTCTTGAGCCGCGACTGCTCGAGCATGTTGAGGAAATCGGTGTTGCCGCCGGTGTTGAGCTGGTAGGTGCGGTCGAGCCTGACGCCGCGGTCGCCCATCAGTCGCGTCAGCACGCGGTGCGAGATGGTGGCCCCGAGCTGGCTCTTGACGTCGTCGCCGACGACCGGGACGTTCTTCCGGCGGAACTGCTCGGCCCACTCGGGGTTGGAGGCGATAAAGACCGGCATGCAGTTGACGAGCGCGACGCCGGTGTCGAGTGCGGCCCGGGCATAGTGCTGCGTGGCCTCTTCCGAGCCGACGGGCATGTAACAAATCAGGACGTCGGCGCGCGACGTTTTCAGCACCGCGGCGACGTTGCAGGGCTTCTCGTCCGCGACGCGGAACGCCTGCTCCTCAGGGTAGCTCTCCATGTGCGCCGCCACGCCGTCCAGTAGCGGCCCCATCTTCACGGTCACTCCCGTGGACGGGAGCTCGCGCTGGAAGACGGCGGTGCAGTTCGGCGGGGCGAAGACCGCCTCTTCCAGCGGCCGGCCGACCTTGCGGCGATCCACGTCGAATGCCGCTACGACGCGTATGTCGCTTAGTCGGTATCCCCCCAGTTCCGGATGCAAGAGCCCCGCCGTGTCGACGGACTTCTTGTCGCGATAGTAGGCAAGGCCTTGCACGAGCGAGCTGGCACAGTTTCCGACGCCTGCGATGGCTAAACGGATCTTGCTCATCTGAACCCTCTCTCGAAAGCTGACCGGCCCATTCTCCGGTGATCTCCGATAATTACAAGATTCCCGGCCTCACCGACTTGTCTCCGTACCCCCCCAACGGAACCTCACGACCGGTCTGAACCGCGCCCGCACGCCCCCAGCTTACTGGAACCAAAACCAGCCGACAAGCCCCTGCACGCCTCGCGGGCACATCAACTATTCCCGCCCGACCGGAGCGGTGCCCCAGGTACCCAGCTCCACGTCAGGCGGAGTACTCGATCGAACAACAGGCTCCCGTCCGCAGCTACTGCGTGGCCGGCCGACCCAGCGGAGTCGCGAGGATCGGCGGCTGGTCGAAGTCCCGATCGATTTTCGCCAGGTCGAGGTCCTCGAACAGCATCGCCGGCGCGACGACCGTCCGGCCCCGCGAACCAGAGCCCGTGTTCAGCACGTACGGGCGATCGCCCACCGCGAGCACACGCTTGAACGCCTTCAGATCGATCCGCGCGATCTCGGCCCCGCGAACCAGCTCCTCGCGGCCGTCGGGATAGACCTTGTACATTGCCAGCGGCACGGTCCCGCCGCCGCGACCGCCCCGGGAACCGAAGCTCGAATAGTACTCGTAGTACTGCCCGCGCCCGGCCCCCACGTCCCCGACCGACGCCACGCGGATCCCGTACTCGAGATCCTCGTCCGCCACGGCCTCCATCAGCTCTTCTTTCAGGGCCTCATCGTCGGCGGGGTCGGTGCCGCTCACGACCAGGCAGCCGATGCTAGAGCTGGGAGAGCCAGTTCCGCGTCCGTGCCCAGTCGACTGGTCGAAGGCCTTGGACGGGTTGCGCGACATCACCAGGGCCTGGAGGCGACCGTCCGCGACCAGGGTCAGCGGCTCCACTTTCACGCCCTGGTCGTCGTACAGATAGTGCCCCGCAACGGGCACACCATTGATCACCTCACGGGTGGGATCGTCGACCACATTCACGAACCGTGGCAGAATCCGCTTGCCGATCTTCTTCTCGAAGTCGTCCGGGTCGCTCTGACTGCCGACCGGCCGCTGGCCGCCCGTAAACTCACGGGCAAAGCGCTGCGAGAAGATGGCGGCCGCCGCCTCGGCGTCGAACAGCACCGGACCGGTGTAAGCCTCCAGCGTCGGCACGCTTTTCACTTCGATCAAGCGCTTGACCATCTTGTGGCAGCGCTCGGACAGCTCCCTCAACGAGGGCAGCTCGCCAAGCTCGCGCGCATAGACGGTGATCGAGTCCGACAACTTCATCCCGTCGTCGGCCTGCACGGTGGCGTCGATCGAGACCGTGTAGTGCAAGCCCGCCGTGCGCAGACGCGTGCCTTCCGTGTTCACCAGGTATCGGTTGCCACCATCGCCGCTGATACTCACGCTCGAACTCTGCACCGCGGCATACTCCCGAAAGATCTTCGAGAGCGCCACCGCCATTCGCTCCAGCCGGGACAGGTCGATCGACGCCTCCAGGTGCTTTTCGAAGTGGACGACCGGCTCGGCGCGCGAGAAATCATTGGGCTTATCCTCGATCACCTTGGTCTTCATGAACGCCAGCTTGCGCTCGTAGTTCTCGATCACGGACTTGTACTCGCGGTCGGTCGCCCACCAGATCCCCTGGCGGATGGCGTTGTAGTCATCCTCGATCGGGATCCGCGCCCCGAAGCCCCCGCCAGACCTCCCCCCGTAGTAGAAGCTGCCGTAGTCCCCCTGAAAGTTGGTGTTGTCCTGCCCGTAGGACCCCACGCGAACGCTGCTGCGCAGCCGCCGCGAGCGGTTCTCGTTCGAGCTCGTCACGGCGCCGAGGTTCGCCGTGGCAGAAGCGCTAGCGGTATCCATCAGGGCGTACTCGATGAAGTAGGGTCGCTGCAAGTCCTCGAGCTTCAGCCCGACCTTGCCGCGCTCCAGCTCGTCGACCAGGGCGCGCAACACGACGTCACGTTTCATTTCCTCTTTGACCGTCTCACCAGCCTGCACGCAGACCGACGAAACACACCCGATTATCACAATCGCCGCTGTAAACCGTTTCATCTCAAAGCTCCTTGTCAAAGGGACCGGCATTGGCATGACACTCATCGCAGATCTCCTCGCCACGCCGCTACTGCACCTCGGACGCGATCGGGGCGTCCAGGATCGGCGGCCGGTCCTGAGCCTTCTGTTTCTTCTCAACCTCGATCTGCTCCACCAGAATGCTGGGCGAGATCGCCGAGACCGGAACCGCTCCCGACTCCGCTCCGCATATCCCGTTGAACACGTCCATGTCGTCGGCCGTGCAGAGGATCTTCGAGAAGCTCGTCAGCGGCGTGCCGACGATGTCCACGCCACGTACCAGCTCGTCCGGCCGCCCGTCCGCGAACACCCGATACACCACCAGCGGGATGACCTTGAACGCCTGCGGCGAGTACGTGCCGGTCGACGTGAAACCTCCGGAGATGTCCTCGAAGATCAGCCCATATTCCTTCCCCTGTTTCTTGCATTCCTCGATCAGCATCTCCCGCAGTTCGTCAAACGGCATCTGTTTGGTCGAGTCGATAATCAGATTCCCCTGTCGCGCAACCACCTGCCTGCCCGGCTGACGACGCCCGTGCCCGTTCGACTTGTTGATGCCACGCGTGGGTGAACGCGACATCAGGAATACCTTGAGCACGCCGTTCTCGACGATCCGCGCCGGCTGGCCCGGGATGCACTCGTCGTCGAACTCGAAGAACCCGTTCAGATCCTGGCCGTTGAACTGCCGCCGCGACGGGTCGTCGACGATGCTCAGGAACTCCGGCAGAATCTGCTGCCCGAGCTTCTTCGCGAAGGTCTGCCCCTCCTCGACGTCCTTCTGCCGATGCCCTTCGATGCGGTGACCGAAGATCTCGTGGAAGAACACGCCGCTCGCGCGGTTCCTCAAGATCGCCGGCCCCGCGTACGGCTCCACCAGCGGCGCCTCGCGCAGCGCCAGCACGTCGGCGATCACCTTGTCGACCGCCTTCATGACCGTCTCGTCATCCGGCAGACCTTCCCGCGTGTGCGAGTCGAATGCCTCGTACTGCGAGAGCTCCATCCCATCTTCGGCGATGGTCGAGGCGTGGATCCCGATCCGCCACCAGCCGCGGCCGAATTGCAGCTTGCTGCCCTCGGAGCTCACCGCCAGGTGGTTGGTGGTCTCCCCCGACACCGAGACGCCCGAGCTGTAGATCAGCGGATGCTCTCGAAAACGTCGAGAGTACTTCTTGACACGCGCCACGAGCTCGTCGCGATCGAACGTCTGCGTAACCCACGGCCCGACGTGCACGCTCGGATCCTCGCGCGAGAAGTCGTCCGAGAGGTCCTCCTCCTCCACCTTGACTTTCACGTTGGCCCGCACCTGCGCCAGCCGCTTTACCGCCGCCTTGAACTGCTCGTCGGTCTTCAACCAGATGGCGTGCCGCGTTGCCAGCGGATCATCGTCC
>CAZDTB010000142.1:3185-10105 GCA_964508075.1 uncultured Planctomycetales bacterium | reverse complement strand
GTCGGTGACCTCGACGTGAAACCGATCGGCGAACACCCGCCGCCGGCGCTCATCCGGGTCGGACGCGATAATCCGATCTTCCAGCAGCACACTGTTGCGCAGCACGCCGTGGATGATCCCCTCGGCGGCGTTCCCGGCCCCGATGACGCCGATCTCGTATTGGGCGAACAAGACATACTCCTTGGAACCCTTTCCCCTAAGCCAATCCTATCGGCGGATTGACGGCCGGCAACGGGTGCAAATCCTGCGCGTGCGGATCCTAGCGGACGCACTGGCGGACGAGCCGCCAGTGGCACCGGGCACTCGGCGGCTACGCGCTGGCTGGGGGTGTTTCTCTGCGGGCGCGCAGTCTGGCGTCGTTTTCGGCCGCGACGACAATGCGATCGAGGATCTTAGAGACGCGCCAGATGAGTTGCAGTGCGCCCAGCACGAACAGCAGGACGACACAGGACGAGCAGCTGTGCGCGGCACCTGCGGTGGTGTGAAGCCTGTCGGTAAGCTCGGTGTTGGAGCGGAAGAGCTGGGCCAAGGCGTTCATCAGTAAGATCACTGCCGCTAGGGCGATCGCAAGGTAGACGAACAGCCGCGTCTGCTTCGCTTCTTTCAGCACCTTCTCTTCGGCCGTGCGTTCCAGCAGCGCGATCACGTATTGCACGAAAGCGGCGACCGCCAGCGGGGCCAGCACGGCCAAGACTAGGTACACGTACATCACGATCTGGTCCACCCAGCCCGTCCGTGGCGCCACAAACGTGAGCAGCTTGAGCCCGCCCCAGAGCGCCAGCGCCGCCACGATCAGCACGCGCGCCCAGCGCCGGAACGACCATCCCTCGCCGCGGTATGCGAGTCGCGGCTCGGCTCCAGTGGCCAGCACGAACCCGTACAGGGCCAGCAACGACGTGAGCGTCAGCATCGCGCCGAACACAATCGTGGACGCGACCGCGGGAAAAGACCTTCCCGGATGCAACGGTCCCCACCCGGCCTCGATGACGATCCCCAAGAACACTGCCAGCAATGACAGCAGGATCGCCCGCTTCATGAGCCGGAAGCCACGCCGCACTGAGCGTAGCCACGGCAGTGAGGCGTAATGTAGCTCGTGACCGCGGAGCGATGCGGCGACCTCACCGCCGCACTCCGGACAGCGGCCGTCGGTCTTCAGCCCGCGGAGGTTGTAGCCGCAGTCGATGCAGATCTTGTCTTCCGCGATCCGGCCATCGACGCTGACGGCGACCGAGAGTGTCGCGGCGGCAGACGGGACTGGCGGCAGTGCATCAGTCATTCTTTGGCGCCAGGATCATGATGGCCTATGCCTCGTAGACCACCTCGCCGTGCTTGATCACTGTTCTCACCCTGTTGCGACCGGGCGTGTAGAACCATTCGTCCAGCGTCGGGGCGTCGAGGATCACCAGGTCGGCGTCGTAGCCCTCAGCGATCGCACCCAGGCGATGGTGCTGGTCGATCGCGGCGGCGGCGTTGGCCGTTACGGCAACCAGCACCTCCGCCGGAGTCATCCGCAACTGGCAACACGCGATGTTCATGATCAACGGCAGCGACTCGATCATGCTGGAACCCGGGTTGCAGTCGGTCGACAACGCCACGGGCAGCCCGGCGTTGATCAGACGCCGAGCATCGCAATGCTCGATGCCCAGAAAGAACGACGTTCCCGGCAATACGACCGCGACCGTGCCGGCCTCCTTCAGCGCGGCGATACCGCCATCGTCGATCGTTTCAAGGTGGTCGGCGGAGACGGCCTTGAGCTCGCCCGCCAGGCGCGTCGCGCCGATCTGGGCCAGCTCGTCCGCGTGCAGCTTCGGTATCAGTCCGACCTTCGTGGCGCGTGCCAGCACACGCCGGGTTTGCTCGACAGTGAAAGCACCCTTGTCGCAGAAGACGTCGCAGAACCGCGCCAGCTTCTCGCTCGCAATCTGCTGCAACAGCGCCTCGCTGGCGATTTGGTCGACGAACTCGTCGGCCCGACCCTCGAACTCGGCCGGCAACGCGTGTGCACCCAGATACGTCGGAATCAGTTCGATCGCCTGTCGGCGGTCAAGCTCGCGGATCGCGTGCAGTTGCTTGAGCTCGTGCTTCGGAGCCAGCCCGTAGCCGCTCTTGCATTCGCAAGTCGTCACGCCCAGCGCGAGCATTCGTCGCAGCCGCGGCAGATTCTCCTCGACGAGCTGCTCTTGGGTCGCCTCGCGGACAGCCTGCGTGGTCACGCGGATGCCCCCTCCGGACTCCATGATGGAAAGGTACGACTCCCCCGCGATCCGCCGGACGAACTCTTCGGCCCGGTCGCCGACGAACGGAATGTGCGTGTGCGGGTCGATCAGACCGGGGACGACGCAGCCCCGGTTGGCTGAGAGGGTCTGCCCGTCTTTGGGCGCGGGGGCGTCGCCGACAGGTCCGAACCACGCGAAACGTCCATCCTCGATCAACACGGCCGTGTCGCGAACGATGTTCACGGCTCGCATTCGCTCACCGGGGAGCGGCCCGGGCGGCACGACGACCAGCCCGGCGATATCGCGTATCAACATCCGAGCTCCTCCTAACCGACCTCCCCTCAGCAGCTTACCCTGTCCGCCCCGTCTCCGCTTGGCTCCCGCGGCCCCCTCGCCGGGCACGCACCCTGACGGTTTTTCGTCAAATCTGTGACAACCTTGTCGCTCACCTGGGGTCTTTCAATAATGCCAGCAGAATAGCCTGTCAGCGAGACTCCACAACCAGCGGGAGAACCGAATGTTGACACGACACCTGTTCATGCAAACCGCTTGCTTGGCCAGCTTTCTCACGCTCGCCTATGGCGGCTGCACCATCACCGTTGACCCGACCGACTTCGATATCGACGACGGCAACGGCGGCGCGGCCGACGTGATCGCCATTCGAATCGTCAACGCGACCGGCCACACGCTCGATCCGCAGATCTACATCTCCGCGCAGCCCGTGAGCGTTGCTGACCTGTTCCGCAGCAGCCGCAAGTACACCGACTACGGCGTCGGGCGACAGGGGCTGATCGCCGCGAATACCTCGGACGACTTCGACATCGACTGCGGGCAGGCCCGTGTGATCGGCACACTCGGCGGGAGCTTCGGCGGCGGCGAGGACGACAACGACCTGAACGACCCGGCCGGCTCCGGCACGCAATGGGTGCTCACGCAGGACCTCGTGTTCTATTGCGACGCCCGAATCACGTTCACCTACCGGGAAGCGGCCGGTCAGTTTACGACCTCATTTGATGTCGACCCGTAGGGGAGGGTAAACGCAAGTGCGAACGCCTGCGAGAATACTGGTTGTTGTTGCTCCACTGGCGGCGCTGCTGGGCGGGTGCATCGTCGAGACCACACCACCGGGGCCGATCACCGCGGAGCTCGTGAACGAGACCAGCTTGGACGTGCGGCCGGGCTTCTTCACCAGCGACTCGGCGACCGATGCGGCCGGACTCTTCGTCGGGGCGAACGTGCGAACCGATTTCACCGACCGCGCCTTTCCCGAACTACGGGCACGCGAAACGAAAACGCTGACGCTGGAATGCGCCGACGTCGCAAGCATCGGCGTCAACGCGCCGGTGCTGTTTGACGCGGTCCAACTGATCCGGACGGACTCGGATGATCAGATCTTCCTGCTGCGCGACACGGGCTTCCAGTGCGACGGAACGGTGCGGTTCGTGTATTACACGGATGGCGACGATTTCCGCGTGCGTGTCGAGAGGCCGTAGATCAGGCCGCGGCAGGGCTGCCGCACTACATCAGGACGTATCCCGGCCGTACTCCGCCCCGGCCGGCGTTTTTTGACCGCTTCCGGCCCCCTTCAAAGTCTCTACAGAATCCGTAACCTATGGGGTTGCGACGCCTGTCCAGGACGTCACGGGCGTCAGAAACCCGGACTGAGACACGATGATCCCGACCGAGATCCTCAAGAAAGTCAGACGCATCCAGATCATCACCTCGGCGATGGTCAGCGACCTCTTCGCCGGGCAGTATCATTCCGCCTTCAAGGGCCTCGGGATCGAGTTCGAGGAGGTCCGCGAGTATCAGCCCGGCGACGACGTCCGCACGATCGACTGGAACGTGACCGCCCGCACCGGTCGGCCGTTCGTCAAACGCTTTCGCGAGGAGCGCGAGCTGACCGTCGTCCTGCTGGTGGACGTCAGCGCGTCGCAGGATTTCGGTACGCGCGAGCAGCTCAAGAGCGAGCTGGTTGCCGAGCTGGGGGCTACGCTGGCCTTCTCCGCGATCCAGAACAACGATAAGGTCGGCCTGATCCTGTTCACCGACCGCATCGAGCGCTTCGTCCCCGCCGACAAGGGAACCCGCCACGTCCTCCGCGTCGTCCGCGAACTGCTCTACCACCGGCCGGCCGGATGCCGAACCGACCTCACCGTCGCATTGGAGTATCTCGACCGGGTGCTCACGCGGCGGGCGGTCGTGTTTCTGATCAGTGATTTTCAGTCACCCGACTTCTCGCGCGCGCTGAAGCGTGTACGCCGCCGGCACGACGTGATCCCAATACTGATCCGCGACGAGCGCGAGTCGCGATTGCCGCCGGTACGCTACGTCGAGCTGTACGACCCGGAGACGCACGACCAACTGCTCGTCGATACGACCTCGCGCGCGTTCCGCCAGCGCTTCGGCCGGCTTGCCGACGGTCGGCGCCAGCAGCTACTGGCCGACTTCCGCAAGCTGGGCATCGACGTGGTCGACGTCGAGACCGGACAGCCGTTCGTCGACCCGCTGCGCCGCTTCTTCCGCCAACGGGGGCGACGGCGATGACGCGCACAGCGTACGCATATCAGAGCCCTGAGCGCCAGCGAGGGGACCTGCGCCTGTCGAGCGTCTTCTTGGGAAGCCCCCTCGCTCGCGCTCAGGGCTCTGTTGGCATCCACGCCGCCCTTGTGGTTTGCGTGGGAATGGCGATGTTCCTCGGCGGGTGCCAACAGGAAGCGCAGACCGAGCCGAGCTCCGTCACCGGCACCGCCGAACGCGGGCCGTTCAAGTTCGCCGTTGAAGTCTCGCCGAAACGGGTTTGGATCGGCGATCCAGTCACGGTGCAACTGCGGGTCGAGACGCCCGAAGAACAGGTGGTACAGTTCCCGAGTGAGGACGACTTCGGTGGACTCGCGGTCCTCCACACCGAAACCATCGACCCGCGCCCCGGCGTCGAGGGCGGCCTGGTCTGGCAGCAGACGATTACGGCCACGTCGTATGTGTCCGGCGTCGTGGAAATCCCGGCAATGGCTGTGAAGTACGCCCCGAAGCCGGTCGACCCCGACAGCGAGCCGACCTTTGAGCACGAGTTGGCGACCGAGCCGCTGGAGATCGAAGTCCGCTCGGCGTTGACGTCGCAGGACAGTGTCTTCGAGCCGCGTGACATCACCGGAACGTTGATGCCACCCGCAGAACCGCTCAGCCCCTGGGACTGGGCGGCGATTGCCGGGGCAGTCGTCGGCGCGGCGGCGCTGCTGGGCCTGCTGATTCTCTGGTTGCGACGATTGGCGCGTCGACCGGCGTCGCCGATCTTGCCGGAGGTCTGGGCGTTGCGCGCCCTGGCCGAACTGGAGACTGCCGGTCTGATCGAGCGCGGGCAGGCGAAACAGTATTACTACTCGCTCAGCGAGATCGTGCGGGTCTACATCGAGCGTAAGTTCGGGCTGGCGGCCCCCGAGATGACGACGGAGGAGTTCCTTGGCACGCTCGCCCGCAACCGCGGAGCCTTGCCGTATGACGCCGACAGACTGCGTGATTTTCTGCAAGCTTGCGACCTGGTGAAGTATGCCGCCTTCACGCCCCGAGCGGCCGAGGCGGAGCAGGCGCTGAGCATCGCCCGGGCGTTCATTGACGCAACCGCGGCCGCGGCGCAGCAGAGTGACGCAGCACCCCATGTGCCGCGCGAGCAGGGGGGGCAGGCGGCATGATGCAGAGTGTTCGGCTGGCATACCCGTGGGTGCTCTTGGCACTGTTGTCGTTGCCGCTACTGTGGTTCCTCTGGTCGCGCCCACGCTGGCGACCGGTCCTGCGTTTTTCGAGTCTGGCGGAACTGCGGAGCGCAGGGAGCAGCGTCAGCCGGCGCGTACGTCTGATCCTTCCGATTCTGCGCTCGATCGCGCTGCTCTGCTTGATCGTGGCGGTCGCCCGCCCGCAGCGCGCCGACGAATCCAGCCGAATCTTCGCCGAGGGCATCGCGATCCAGATGGTTGTGGACACATCCAGTTCGATGCGCGACGTTGATCTTTCGCCGCCCGGGGGAAGGGTCACGCGACTCGACGTGGTCAAGAGCGTCTTTGAGAAGTTTGTGCGCGGTGACGAGGACAGCGAGCTGCCGGGACGCCCGAATGATCTGATCGGCATGATCCGTTTCGCGCGCTACGCCGACGCCGTCTGCCCGCTCACGCTCGATCACGACAACCTGCTCGGCGTGCTCGAGCAGACGCACATCGTCGACTCGCAACCGGAGGACGGAACCGCGATCGGCGACGGGCTCGCCCTCGCCGTCGAGCGGCTTAAGGACCTCAAGCGCACCACCGGCTCCGGTGACCAGATCACGATCACGAGTCGGGTCGTCATTCTGCTGACGGACGGCCAGAACAACGCCGGCATGATCTCGCCGCGGGAAGCCGGTGAGCTGGCGGCGACCTATAGCATCAAGGTCTACACGATCATGGCCGGAACCGGGGAACTCCGCGGTATCTTCCGCCGCCCGGCGGACGACCGCGAACTCCGCCACATCGCCCAAGTCACCAACGGCAAGCACTTCCGCGCCCGTGACGAGGAGTCACTGGAAAGAATCTACGCCGAAATTGATGAGCTCGAACGCACCGAGGTCGAGGAACGCCGCTTCGTCCACTGGGGCGAGCTCGCGCATTGCTGGCTGGTGGCGGCGTTTGTGTGTGTGGGGTTGCAGACGCTTCTCGATGCCACGCGGCTGAGGAA
>CAZDTB010000142.1:0-3175 GCA_964508075.1 uncultured Planctomycetales bacterium | reverse complement strand
GCGGAGTGCGGAATGCGGAATCACTCGTGCCGTGGCGGACATGCTCCGGAGCGCCATTCCGCATTCCACATTCCACATTCCGAAATCGAGGGCCCGGAGTAGGTTTGTGAACGAGACAACCTTTGACGATCTCCGTTGGCTGAACCTGCTGTGGGCCGTGCTGCTCGTCGCCGCGGTCGGCGTCTACGGCATCTGGCAGCGTCGCCGCGCGCTCCAGATGTTTGCGTCGCCGAACCTGCTCGGGCGGCTGACTGCCCCCGTTGGGTGGTCGCGCCCGCTGACCCGGCTGGCACTGATCCTGCTCTGTTTGACGGCGCTGGTGGCGGCGATCATCGGGCCGCGCTGGGGCGAGCGTGACCAGACCGTCATCCGCCGAGGGATCGACGTGATGGTTCTGCTCGATGTCTCGCGCTCGATGCTCGCCCGCGACATCGCCCCCAACCGGCTCGAGCGGGCCAAGATCTCGATCCGCGATGACCTCCTGCCGGTGCTCGGCGGCGACCGCATCGGACTGATCACCTTCGCCGGCGTGCCGACCCTCAAGTGCCCGCTCACACACGACTACGGCTTCTTCCGCCTGGCGCTCGAAGACGTGACCACCAAGAGCAGCCCGCGCGGCGGCACGCTGGTCGGCGACGCCATCCGCAAGGCCGCCGAGGCCTTCCACGACTCCCTCGACACGCACAAGGTCGTGATCCTGATCACGGATGGCGAAGACCATGAGAGCTACCCGATCGAGGCGGCCCAGAATCTATGGAACGATTTCGAGATTCCCATCGTTACCGTCGCGTTAGGCGACGAGCGCGAAGGGGCTCGGATTCCGATCAGGACCGAGCGCGGCCAGGAGTATCTCCAATACGATGATAAGGTCGTCTGGTCGCGGGCCAACTTCGACGACCTCCGCCGCATCGCGCAGGTCTCGAGGCTCAACGCCTTCGTCCCGGTGGGCACGCGCAACTTCGATCTGGGCCAGATCTACCGCGAGCGCATCGTCCCGGCGATCGAGTACAAGGAACAGGAAGAGATCGAACGCGTGCCGCTGCCGTCGCACTATCACGTATTTGCGATCGCGGCTCTGGTGCTGTTGCTGATCGACTCCTTCCTGCGCGACGGCCCAAGACGCGCGGACAGCGTGTCGATAGTCGCCGGCGGAGAAAGGGAGGCGGCATGATGATTGACGATTGGGGATTGACGATTGACGATTGGGCGCCGCGGGTTGCGGTCCTTCATCGTCGCTATTCGCCAATCGTCAACCGTCAATCGTCAATCGCTTCGTCGCTTCGTCGCCTCGTCGCTTCGTCGCTCCTGCTGCTCTCAAGCGGCATTGCCCTTGCCGACCTGCCCCGCGAGCTGATCAAGCAGGGCAACCAGCAGTTCGACGCTGGCCGCTACGCCGAGGCCCTCGAGGCCTACGACCAGGTCGGCGATGAGGCTGACGAGCTGCCGACGGCCGAGCTGCTGCACAACCGCGCCGCCGCTCACTTCAAGCTCGGTCAGCTTGACGAAGCCCGTGAGCTGTGGGTCCGCGCCGCGGGGCTGCGGGACGAGGAGTTCGAGGCGGCCGCCCGCTACAACCTGGGCAATTGTGACTACGCCGACGCGCTCCAGGCCGTGCAGCGACAGGACGCCGAAGGCTCGCTGGAGTTGCTCGGCCGGGCCATGCAGCAATACCGCGATGCGCTCAAGCTCGACCCGCAGCGGCTCGACTCCCGGGCCAATCTCGAGCTCGCCGCCCAGTTGAAGAAGCAGATCGAGGAGATGGCCCAGCAGCAGCCGCAATCGCAACCGTCGTCACAGCCCAGCCAGCAGGATCAACAACAGCAGCAGAGCAGCTCGCAGCCGTCGTCACAGCCAAGCGAGTCGGACCAGCAGCAGAGCGGTTCCGAGGATCAGCAGCAGACCGAGGACCGCCAACAGGAGCAGCAGGAACAGCCGCCGCAGCCCGACACCCAGCCTTCGCCGGAATCCCAGCCGGCGCAGCAGCAACCGCAGCCAGAGACCTCGGAAAGCGAGGAGCAGCAGCAAGAGCAACAGATGGTGCCGATCGAGATGACCAAGGAGGAGGCCGAGCGGCTCCTGCAAATGATCCGCGATGCCGAACGCCAGCGCCGGGCGATCCTGCGGGCCCGCGAGGCGGCGGGATACGAAGAGGTCGACAAGGACTGGTAGCGACCGCGAGTACGGCTCCGTGGGACGGAATCCGGAATCCCCGAATCCTGCCCCCTGAATCCTGGACCCTGAACCCTTTTGGGTGCCGGTTGCCCACCCCGCCCGTTTTCGCTATAAATCGCGATCGGATGGTAGCATCAGCGCATGGATTCGCGCCATGGCCGCAAGGAAGTGGTGGTCGCAAGCTTCAGGACACTTTTGTCTGGGCGCGGTGGGGCTATCTCCGCACAAGGCACGCTCGTTCAAACCCCAAGCAATGGAGAAAAAGTCATGATGTCGGATCGCGTCAAACAGATTTTGAGTTGGTATGAGTCGGACAACCCCGGCACGCTCGCCAACCTCCGCTGGCTGCTCGGCACGGGGACGTTGGCGGACACGGGTAAATTCGTCATTCTCCCGGTCGACCAGGGCTTCGAGCACGGCCCGGCCCGCAGCTTTGCCCCCAACCCGCCCGGGTACAACCCGCATTACCACTTTGAGCTCGCGCTCGAGGCCGGCTGCAACGCTTATGCCGCCCCGCTCGGATTCCTCGAAGCGGGGGCCCGTACGTTTGCCGGCGAGCTGCCGCTGATCCTCAAGCTCAACAGCCACGAAATGCTCCACGACGAGAAGAACCCGATGCCGGCCGTCACGGCTTCCGTCGAGCATGCCCTGCGGCTGGGCTGCGCCGCGATCGGCTTCACGATCTACCCCGGGTCGGCCCTCAACATTGCGATGTACGAACAGATTCAGGCCATCTCCGAAGAGGCCAAGGCCGCCGGCCTGGTCGTCGTCGTCTGGTCGTACCCCCGCGGCGAAGACCTCAGCAAGGAAGGTGAGACGGCGGTCGATGGCGCCGCCTACGCCGCCCAGATCGCCTGCCAGCTCGGTGCCCACAGCGTCGAGATCAAGCCGCCCAGCGCCCACATCGAGCAGGACGCGGCCAAGAAGGTCTACGAGAAGCAGAACATCCCGATCGGCACGATGGCCGACCGCGTGCGGCACGTCGTCCAGAGTGCGTTCGACG
>CAZDTB010000141.1:4428-10123 GCA_964508075.1 uncultured Planctomycetales bacterium | reverse complement strand
ACGAGCAGGACGACGCCGATCACTCCCAATATCCAGAGCGGCTTGCTCGACGCCGGGATCATCTGGAAGATCGCGCTCATTGGGCAGCTCCTGTGCTGGCGGATTTTTTGGGTAGGACTGCGTCTCGTGCGCCTGATCAGTCCGCACGGCGGACCCTACTTGGGCGGTTATTCCCTGGCAATGAGTGACCAGTATGGGACAAGTCGCGCTTGGTGTCAGTGGCGGCTGGCCCGCCAGGGCGCGCGAAGCACCGGCAGGCCGGCTGCCCGCGGCACGCGGCTATTCCACGTTCAATGACAGCAGATAGTCGTCGAGCGCGCGGCGTTTCTGGTTTTCCTCGGAGCGCAGCTCGGTGATTTGCTGGCGGAGCTTCTCGATCTGCGTCTCGATGTCGTCGAATTTCTGCAACTGGCGGCGGTAGGCGTCGGTGCTCTTCTCCAGCGTGCGCAGGTTCTCACGGACGCGGGACTGCTCGGCGACCTGCTCGTTCACCTCGCGCTCGGCCTGCTCGCGCTGCCGCCGTACCCGGGCCAGGTTGTCTTGCAACTCGATCACGCGTTCCAACGCGTTCTTGACAGCCGGCGAGATCACGCGGCTGCGGATGTAGTAGCGGATCCGATCGCTGTCGATGTTTGTCAGGGCGATGGACTGGTCGGTGACCTGCTCGAGCTTGACCGTCTGCTTGTGGGTCTCGCTCGCCGGGACGACGACCTTGAAGCGCGAGAGGCCGGGGACGCGCTCATAGGGCTCGGACGGTTCGAGCAGCTTCCACTCGTCGCCGTAGGGTTGCTCGATCAGGACGGTGCGCTGCTTGTCGCTTTTGTTCTTGACGACGTATTCGCGCTCGTCGACGTACTTGTGCTTGTGGATCAAGGTGCCGCGGACGATGCGCAGGCTGACGATCTGGTCGGGGTGGCTGCGCTGCTTGACCATCACCTCGGTGCCGAGGTCGAGGGCGTAGGCGACCAGGCGCTGCTCGTCGGGCTTGAGGTCGGGCAGCTTGGCATCGCCGGCGTAGACGTTGCCGTCGAAAAGCGTGATCGGCCCCTGCATCAGGTTCAGATCGGTCGTGTTCTTCAGTTGCAGCCCGTTCAGCGCGTACTTGGGATGGGTGGCGGGGTTGAAGATGCTGACCTTCTCGCCACTTACCTTCTGATTGACGATCGGCAGCATGGCCGAGTGTTGCCGGGGGATCGAGACCGGCGTGCGAATCGTGTATTGGAACAGCTCACCCGCCTCGGCCGCGGTGGCCACGGATGCTACGCCGGCGCCATGGAGTGTAATCGGCAGCTCGGCCGGTTCCTCGAGTTCGCCTAGCCGCTCGACGACGGCATCGCCGGCGAATCGTCGGCCGGCCGCCATCGGCGCCTTGGCCATAGCCGCTTCCCGCATGACCTGGCCTCGTCCTCGAACACCACGGGCCGCACGCGCTTCCTCCTTGTCCATTTCGAAGGCGCCGGCGTACTCCGGCGGTCGAAGTGAAGCGTAAAGCTCGAGCTCCTCCACGGGCCGCCGAATGTAGATCGGCGTATAGAGGTCCATGGTGAACGAGATCGGTCGGCCGGAGACGAGCGCGAGGCGGACGTCGCGCCAGTCCTCCTCGGTGGCGTTCTCGACCGTGGCCCAGCCCTGGAGGAACGGTTGGCCTTCCTCATCGAGAACGAGGCGGTAGGTTGTTTTCCAGATTGGAGCCTCGAGCAGATAGGCGACGCTGACGCGACGTTTGCCCTGGCCGTTGAAGTTGAGCACGACGCTCTTCTTGTCGGCATCGTGCCCCATGGCGAGCGTTTCAAGCGCCTTGCGCAGCTCGGCGTCAATTTTCTGGTTCGTGAGCTTAATGCCCTGCAGGTCGGCCAGACGCAATTGCTGGAGACCGTCCTCCGTCAGGACGTTCAACACGAACACATCGATGACGCCGTTGTCACCGACTCGTTCGCTCAGCTTTTCGACGCCGAAGATCACGCCTTTCAGCGAGCGGGCGCCGGTGATCTCGACGGGTTCGCCGCGAAGCTGGTCGAGCAACTCGGGCAGCGTGGGTTTCCCGGTGATGTCGACGCCGAAACTGCGGAGCGTCTTCTCGATCGGGTCGCGGGAGGCGTAGCTGACGACGCCGACCGCGCCGCCGTCCAGATCCTGCACGACCAGCGACTTGATGATGTCATTG
Organism: uncultured Planctomycetales bacterium; assembly: GCA_964508075.1. Lineage (GTDB taxonomy): Bacteria > Planctomycetota > Phycisphaerae > UBA1845 > Fen-1342 > JALSRY01. The sequence continues at coordinate 7,959 of CAZDTB010000141.1, read as the reverse complement.
ATCTGGTCGGTTCGGAAGTTGAGCTCGGCGGTGGCGTGGCCCTCCACCGTGGCCTCGCACTCGAAATAGGCCACACCGCTGGAGAAGATCGCCACGCGGGTGACTTCCAGGTCGGCCGTCTCGGCGGCGGACAGATCGCCCGCCGGACCAGCCAGAATCAACGCCAGGGTCAGACAGATCGTGGACGTTTTCATCGCACACCTCTTTTGTAACGGTCATTCCGAAGGAGCCTGGTCTGCCGGAGGCGGAAGGAACCCGGTCGCGAGTCGTGGCTCAACCAGATTCCTGGCTGCGCTCGGAGTGACAAGACACGTCAAACAGCCCGGCAAGCGTAAGTGTAGCCGCAGGGATTGGACGCGGCGATGGGGAAATGGTTCCCTTGATTTCGTCGGCAACGGAAAATCGCATCGCGACGCGCCTACGAGGCCGGCGCGCCGGTCTGGTCGGCGAGATTGGTCGCCAGGTCGTTGAGGATGTCCTGCCAAGTTTTGCAGGTCTGGGGCATTTCGTATTGGAAGAGGTCGGACAGCAACACCGTGTCGCGCGCCTCGAACGCGTCGCGGAGCTCGCGCAACTTGTCCGTCAAGCTGTCGAGGTGCGCGCGGATTGGCTTACCGCCGGAGTGCATCGTGGTCAGATCCTTCCCGAGCAACCCGGAACAGCCGACGATGGTCCGCTGGCAGGCCTGCCAGACCTGCAGGAATTCGCTGAACGCCGCAGTGGCCTCGGACATCTCGCCCGACTGGAGTTGGTCGGCCACGATGGCCTCGTTTTCGGCGGCTGATTCGAGCTGCTCGGCCACCTCGCGCAGGGCAGAGGACACCAGCTCAAGGGGAGCCGCGGAGATGAGCTCAACATGGTTCACGTCTCCGACCGGTTCGTTCAGCCGTTCAGTGAGCTCCTGGTCGAGCAGTAGCTGCCCGTCGAGCGTGATCGAGACGACCAGCCGGTCGCCGAGGCGCGCCCGACGAACTTCGTCGACCAATGTCTGTAGCGTATCGTCGGGGGATGCCCCCTTGAGGCGCTCGCCGTCAAGCGTCACGATCATATTGAACCTCCACCTGCGTCTTATCGGCGGATCGCGGGCCGGTTCGTGACAAACCGGCAATTCTTGCCGGTTTGGGTCGGCACGCTAAGATCGATGACGTGAACCGGAAGCGTCCAGGTTGGCTGGTGAACTGGCTTCAGCGGCATCAGAGCCGCGTGTCGTTCTGGCTGCACGTAATTGGGATCCCGCTGACGATCCTGGCGGTGCTGCTGGCAGGGGTTCAGCTCTACCATTGGCGGTGGGATCTATGGTGGTGGCCGGCGCTGCTGCTGGCGATCGGGTACGCGCTTCAATGCGTGGGACACCTGTACGAAGGGAACGACATGGGGGAGGTGGTCTTGCTCAAGCGGCTGCTGGGGCGACCATACGTTGCCGTCTCGCCGCGTTACCGCAAGAGGTAGGGCACCACAGTCGCCTGGATGCCATATGCAGCGTACCGGCGGAGAAGGTGACGCGAGCCGCGCTACGGCATCCCTTCCGGGAATTCGGCGATTGCGCTCTTCTTCATGGGAATCGCGGCGACCCAATCGTAGAACTCCTGCACCCACTCTTCATCGAGCTTGCCGAAGAGGTCCTCGAAATCGGCCAGTCTGGTGGTGGTGCCGATCTCGACGGTCCAATCGTCTTCAAGGCCTGCCAGGTGGCGCATCCACTCGCCGTATTCTTCCTTGAACTGCTTGCGCAGGTAGTAGTTCAAGGCCCAGGCCATGACGTAATCGTGGATTCCCGAGCCGGGGGCCAGGATCAAGTTTTTGACGAACGTCCAGGGCACGACGACGCGCTCGTCTCCGGGCGGGCCGGCCATGTACATCTTGTGGAAGCTGTCGAGGCGGTAGTAGTTGAGCGACCCGAAGCTGCCGCCCTCCTGCGTGGGGGGCACCTCGAACTGGACGCACAGACCTTCGATCATCCACGTTCCGATGCGGGCCTCCTTCGGGAAGACGCCGATGTTGAAGTGAATGGCGTGCGTCGCCTCGTGCTGTACGACTGCCAGGTTGAAGTAGTTTGCCCAGCGGGCGAGCTCGTTTTGGAGCTTCCGTCGTCTCTCGAAGGGCACGTTCTTGTCCTTCAACGCCTCGAGTGTCCGGGCGATCTGTGGATAGGTGAGGTTGTCGAAAAACGCGCAGCGGTTGTTGGTTCGCATGTAGAAGCCCGCGGCACCCTCGGCCATGTGTCCGCACAGCGTCGCGTAAGTGCGGAACTCGTCGTACGTGCCGAAATAGAAGATCTCGAGTTTGTGCTCCGGCCTCTTCGGCGGAATGTCGAACAGCCGCATGAAGGTGGCGTTCCACTCGTAAACGGTCTCCAGTCGGGCCACCAGCCGCCGGGCGGCTGCGGCGTCCGAGGTGTAGACACATACGAAGTGATCGGTATCGAGCCACTTGGCTTGGACTCCGGCGAAACGCTTCATTTCCTCCAGCGACTCCAGATCCAGGTCGAGCTCGTCCATCAGGTCGATTTCTTGGACGTATTCCCAGACGTAGAGGTCCTCGACCGACTCGTCGCCGAGGACTGCCGCGATCTCCTGGTCGGTGATGTCCAAGGCGTGGCGACGGAAACCCGTTTTTGCGGCGTCAGGCTGCTCGTCCGAGAGCGGGGTCAGGGAGCGCACCTCGCTTTTCCTGATGGTCACGGTGATGCCCGAGGCGACCTTGACCTTATAGACGTTGCCGACCTCGGTCACTTCGCCGATGACTTCTCTGCCGTTGGTGCGGATGATGCGATAGATCTGGCCGTCTTCGATGTCGTCGCCGAAGGCCGGCGTCAGCGTGGCGGCGGCGGCGACTCCGATCAGCAGCAGCACAGACAGGCAGGCAGTTGGCTTAAGCATGGCATATCCTCAGAAAGCACGTATTCACGTTTTCATGGCTCAGCGTGTGATTATACATAGTTCTTCGGCACAGCGGCACGGGAAGCTCCCGTCTGCCCGACAAATCGGCGCAGCCGGACGCGCGCGACCATACTATGATGGGTCAGGGGAGGCACGGCATGAATGCACCCGTCCAGCCATCCGATGAGCAATCGCGCCGGGGCACGCCGGCCAAGGGCGAGCGCGAGTTCATACGCCGACTGGCGGCGGAACTCCCGGGCGACCACGGTGCGGTCGGGTTCGGCCACGATGTGGCGGCGGTCGAAGCGGTTTCCGGGGGGCTGGTGTGGTCGACCGACATGCTGATGGACGGGGTCGATTTCGAGTCCGGGAAGCACTCCTGGCGCGAGATCGGGCGCAAGGCGATGGCGGTCAATCTGAGCGATTGCGCGGCGGCAGCGACGGTTCCGGTGGCGGCGTTGTGTGCCGTCGCGCTCAACGACGGACTCTCGATGGATGACGCCCTCGAGCTGTTTCGCGGCGTTCGGGACTGCGGGGCTGAACATGGCTGCCCGATCACCGGCGGGGACACCAACAGTTGGGCGGCTCCGACGGTGATCTGCATCACGGTCGCGGCCCGATCCGAAGCCGGCCGATCGCTGGTCACACGCGG
>CAZDTB010000141.1:0-4418 GCA_964508075.1 uncultured Planctomycetales bacterium | reverse complement strand
CTCGTCATCTCGTTCGCAGTCGCCGTGAGCGTAGGGATCATCTTCGGGCTCTATCCCGCGTGGAGGGCCGCGCTTCAGGATCCGGTCGAGGCCATGCGGTACGAGTAGAGATCGGAGGCGCCCGGCCGGGGGATCGGGTTTATGTGACCGGGGGGGTGGGCGGCTCGCTGCTCGGTCGGCATCTGCACCCGACACCGCGGATTCGCACGGCACTCGAAATCAACCGACAATTGAATCCGCACGCCATGATCGACATCAGCGACGGCCTGGCGATCGACTTGTGGCATATCTGCGAGTCCTCGGGCTGCGGCGCGATAATCGACGAAGCCTCCCTTGATAAGGTAGTCCACGCCGACGCCACCCTCCTGGCAAGAAAAACCGGCCGGACGGCGCGCGAGCATGCTCTTTATGACGGCGAGGATTTTGAACTGATCGTCGCACTGGCCAACGACGCCCCGGGGGATGTTTGCGAACGGCTGGGACTGCTCCCGCTGGGTGAGATCACGGCCGAGCGCGAGCTGGCGCTCCGGCGAAGCGACGGGCCGTGTGTTCCATTGGAAATCCGCGGCTGGGAGCACTTTCGTGAGTGACGTGATTGAGATCCGTTCGGGCAGCGAGGAGCAGACCCGTGAGGTGGGGCGTATCTTGGGCGCGACACTGAGCGGCGGCGAAGTGATTGAGCTGTGCGGTCCGCTGGGGGCCGGCAAGACGCAACTGGCCAAGGGGCTGGCGTCGGGGCTTGGCGTTCCTGGAGACGAACCGATCACCAGCCCCTCGTTTGTATTGATCCGCGAGCATGTCGGGCGACTGACGTTTTACCACTGCGACGCGTATCGGCTGCAATCGGTCGAGGAGCTGCTGGCGTTGGGTTTGGAGGAAATGCTGGAGCAGGCAGGTGCTGTGGTGGCGATCGAGTGGGCCGATCGCTTTCCCGAGGCACTGGCGGCCGGCGCGATTCGGGTCGATCTGGAGCACGAAGACGGCTCGTCACGTCGCCTGCGGATCGTCTGGCCCGGCGCGGCGCGGTCGGCGGAACTGGCACGGCTCTTGCGGGAAGCCGGCTTCGACGTTGCCGGTCGTCAGAATCCGCGCGAATGACGCCGGAGGCATGCCGCGAGGTTGACATCCCACGTCGTGCCCCCGAAACTACCGGGGGGAACGCAGGAGCGGACTGCTGGAAGGTGTCACATGCGTAAGGGCGTGCTTGTCGGGATGCTGATCGGTTTGTCGGTGCTGGTGGGTTGCGGCAGCGGCGTCGTCAAGAGCAAGGCGGAGCGCGTCAACGCGTTTCGCCAATCAGTCGACATGGACCTGCGCCAGATGGCCGACGACTGGGACACGATCTGGCTCGTGAACCGCCAGTACCGGCTGACGCGCTGGCAAACCCGTTGATTTGCCTGCCTAACTTCATATCCCAACGACGATTATGCGCCGCCGGGGGAAGGGTTGGCGTTTCTCGGTCGTGACACGTCGTAGCGACAAAACCCTTGCAAAAACAACCTGTGGCGGGGAGAATCATGTAGAGGGAACGTGGGCGCCGGAAAGCGCGCAGCTCCCATTCAGGAAAACGCTTACGAGGCCTCGGACCACGGAAAACACTACCGCGAGCGTTCCGCGTGACGTGTCTTCCAAGCTACAGGAGGGTGAGCATCATGTCGAACAGGCTGGCACGCCGTTTCAGTATTCTCTGTTTGGTCGTCGCATTCGCGACGATTGCCCTGGGCGACCCGCCCAGTTCCTTCGACCTGCGCGACGTCGACGGTGAAAACTACGTTACCTCCGTCAAAAGCCAGCAAGGTGGAACCTGCTGGACGCACGGCATCATGGCTGCCATCGAAGGCAACCTGATGATGACCGGCGCCTGGACCGATGCCGGCGAGAGCGGCGAACCCGATCTCGCCGAATACCACCTCGACTGGTGGAACGGGTTCAACCAGCACAACAACGACGATCGCGATCCACCCAGTGGCGGCGGTCTCGAAGTCCACATGGGCGGCGACTACCGGGTCGGTTCGGCCTATCTCACGCGGGGCGAGGGGGCCGTGCGGGACATCGACGGGCAGTCCTATTACACCCCGCCACTGCGTTGGGATCCCAGCTACCACTACTACTATCCCCGGCACATCGAGTGGTACGTGGCCGGGGCAGACCTGAGCAACATCGACCTGATCAAGAACAAGATCATGAGCGTAGGCGTGATGGGCACGTGCATGGCCTACGACGGCAGCTTCATGTGGGGCTACAACCACTACCAGCCGCCGAGCAGCTCGATGCTCCCCAACCACGCGATCGCGATCGTCGGCTGGGACGACAATCACGTCACGCAGGCACCGCAGCCCGGGGCGTGGATCTGCAAGAACAGTTGGGGCAGCGGTTGGGGCTACGACGGCTACTTCTGGATCTCGTATTACGACAAGTGGTGCTGTCAGGAGCCGCAGATGGGGGCCGTGTCCTTCCAGGACGTCGAGCCGCTGGCTTATGACCGGATTTACTATCACGACTACCACGGGTGGCGCGACACGTTGGCGGATTACAGCGAGGCATTCAACGGCTTTACCGCGCTCGGCCAAGACCTGCTGCGGGCAGTCAGCTTCTTCACCGCCGCGGACAATGTCGGCTACACGGTGGTGATCTACGCTCGCTTCGAGGCTGGCGAGCTGCAAGACGAGCTGGCCGCGGAATCCGGCGTTTTCGAGTACACCGGCTATCACACGGTCGGCCTGGACACGCCGGTCGTGCTGACAGGCGGGGACGAGTTCTACATTTACGTCGAGCTCTCGGCAGGGGGGCACCCGTACGACCGCAGCTCGGAAGTCCCGGTCTTGCTGGGCTCGTCGGGGCGGGTGTGGGTCGAATCGGCCGCGAATCCGGGAGAGAGCTACTACCGCGACGGCTCGACGTGGGCGGATCTGTACGACTTCAACGATACGGCCAACTTCTGCATCAAGGGTCTGGCGGTGGGGTGCTTCGGCGACTTGGATGGCGACAACGACGTCGACCTCGCGGACCTAGCACAACTGCTCGCAAACTACGGCGTCACCAGTGGGGCATCGTACGAAGACGGCGACCTCGACGGCGATGGGGACGTGGACCTCGCCGATCTGGCGTCGTTACTGGCGGTGTACGGGACGTCGTGCGAATAGCGCGCGGCAGGGACTTCCGCTGAAATGTGTGCTACTCGGGTCATGAGCTGCGCCGCAGCGCGAGGAAGCCATCGGCCCGCAGGACTTTCAGCCCCGCCGTGAGCAGCGCGAAACGGTAAAACATCGTCGCGAGCAGCGGCATGCCGCCGCCGATACCGATGATGCCGGAGATGGTGGCGGCCAGAAGCGCGACGACCGGGAGGATAACGTAGATCATGTGAGAAGTGGCGAGGAATCAAGGATTAAAGGGTGCGGGTGCTCATCAGCGAAACCGCAAATCCCTAATCCGCAATCTCCAATCCCCAATCGCAGACGCTCTAGGATCTCGAAGTACCGAGCGGGGCTTCTTCGGGCGTCTTGCCGGAACCGATTGGGGTGACGCCGGAGAGAATGGGCAGTGGCACCTCGCCGAGCTGCTCGACGATCGCAGTCGGGGCCGGTTCGAGCGGTTCTCCCTCGTACTTGAGCTTGACGTCCTGATAGTCGCGGAAGCCGGTGCCGGCGGGGATCAGGCGTCCGAGGATGACGTTCTCCTTGAGGCCGACGAGCTGATCTTCCTGACCGCCGAGTGCCGCGAGCGTGAGCACCTTGGTGGTCTCCTGGAAGGAGGCCGCCGAGATGAACGACTCGCTCTGGAGGCTGGCCTTGGTGATGCCGAGCAGCAAGGTTCGGGCGCTAGCGGGCTTGGGCTTGCGGCCCTTGGCGGGCTCTCCGTCTTCGGCCTCGACCTCGTCGTTCTTGGCGACGAGATCTTCCTTGAGGACGACCTGTCCGACCTCGAGGTCGGTGTTGCCGTGGTCGGAAACCTTGACGCTGCGAGCGAGGCGGGCGTTTTCGGTTCGGAAGCGGAACTTGTCGACCACCTCCTTGGGCAGGAAAGCCGAGTCACCCTCCGCCTCGATCTTCACCTTGCGCAGCATCTGGCACATGATGATCTCGACGTGCTTGTCGTTGATGGTCACATTCTGCTGGCGGTAAACGCCCTGGATCTCCTTGAGCAGGTAGCGCTGCAAGTCCTCCTCACCGTTGATGCGCAGGATGTCGTGCGGAATGAGCGGGCCCTCGATCAGCGGCGTGCCGGCCTCGACGTAGTCGCCGGCGTGTACCAACAGGTGTTTGTCCTGGGCGACGTGGTGGTCCTTCTCCATGCCCGACTCGGAGCGGATGACGATCGTCATCTTGCCGCGCCGCTTGTCGGTGCTCAGTTCGACCGTGCCGGAGATCTCGGCCATGGTGGCCGGCTCCTTGGGCTTGCGGGCCTCGAAAATCTCGGTG
>CAZDTB010000140.1:0-10161 GCA_964508075.1 uncultured Planctomycetales bacterium | reverse complement strand
ATACGTCGTCGCTATCCTGGTTCGACACAACGAGATCCGGATCCGTATCGTTGTCGAGGTCCTCGATCGCTATGTTCCTGGAGCCGGCGCCGGCGTCGTAAATGCCCTCCAGCACAAACGTGCCATCCCCATTGTTGAACAGCACTGAAACGTCATTGCTCCAATAGTTGGCCACGGCCAGGTCTGCATCTCCGTCACCGTCCACATTCCCGATCGCGACGGAAGTGGGGTAATGACCATTATTGGGCTCATTAGGGTCATCAGTGGGATAGGTGACGTGGGGCGCGAACGTGCCGTCTCCATTGTTAAGCAGGATTGAAATGTTGTCGGCGAAGCCGTTCGCCACGGCCAGGTCTGCATCCCCGTCGCCGTCCAGGTCCCCGCATGCGATGGAATGAGGGGAATCACCGACGGGCTCCGGGTCGACGTCGTCCGCGAATGTGCCGTCGCAGTTGTTCAGTAGGATCGAAACGGTGTCGCTCCAAGCGTTCGCTACCGCGAGGTCCGGGCATAAGTCACCATTCAAGTCGCAAATCGCCACCGAATATGGCCGATTACCGATGCTATAGGTGACGTGGTCCGCGAACGTGCCGTCCCCATTGTTCAGGAGGACTGAGGCGTTGTCGCTCCCATAGTTCGCCACGGCCACGTCTGCGTCCCCGTCGTCATCCAGGTCCTCGATCGCGACGGAGATCGGCTCGTGGCCGACGGCATAGGTAACGTGCTCCGCGAATGTACCGTCTCCGTAGTTCAGCAAGACCGAGACGTTGTCGCTGCCATGATTCGCTACCACCAAATCCAGATCCTCGTCTCCGTCCAGGTCTGCGATCGCGACGGACGCGGGAATGTCGGCGACGCCATAGGTGACGTGCGGTGCGAACGTGCCGTCTCCGTTGTTGATTAGAACAGAAACGGTGTCCGGCTCGTTCGGATCTTCGTTGTCCCAAGCGTTCGCCACGACCACGTCTGCATAACCGTCACCATTCAGATCTCCGGTCGCGTTGCCACAAGGTGTGTTCCCGACGGGGTAGGTGACGTGATCAGCGAACGAGCAATCACCACGAACAGCTTCAGGGACCATCAGGGAAAGGACTATGAGCATCAACGTTACAGCACGAAACATGGTACGTCCTCCACATTGAGCCGGTTGGAAACCCATCCGGCGGGCCGCCCCCAACAAACCAGCAACTAGGAAACACGAATCACTGCGCAAACACGGAAGCTCCATGACGGGTGACTCCTCCCTACCACCTTTGTATGGAATACAACGTTCACTGGCCGTGTGATCGCCGTGGCCTGAACGCTTCAGGCCAGCACCGCAAACACGTGCGTCAAACGGGGCCGTGGTTTGGACGGGAAACCCGGCTTTTTCTTGCGGCCGGGAAGGTTGCGTCGCGTAAGACCCGTGAAGGGCAAGGTTTACGGGTTCCCTGTCGTCCTAAGAGGTTGACTTAGCCGAGGAAGTCCACGAGAATGAACCTTCGACGGAACCGATTTCGAGCACTTCGGGGTATATCAGTATGACAATACAACTGCCGGGTCCGGTTACGCAGCTACTGGGCGCCGCGGGGCGGGGGGATGCCGGCGCGCTCGAGCGGCTCTGGTCGCTGGTTTACGACGAGCTGCACCGCGTCGCCAAGCACCAGATGGCCGGCGAGCGGCCGGGGCGCACGCTCCAGACGACCGTGCTGGTGAACGAGGCCTACCTACGCCTAGTCGGCAACCAGAACGTGCAGTGGAACAATCGCCGACATTTTTTCGGCGCCGCGGCAAAAGCGATGCGACAGATCCGCGTCGATGACGCACGTAGAAGAAACAGGATCAAGCGTGGCGGAGGCGGAGTAGGCACGGAGGCACGAAGGCACGGAGGCACGGAGGACGGCGCGCGGCCCGGCGGGCCGAAGGCCGCGGCGCTTCCGGTCGAGGACGTGGCGGTGTTCGACCAGGATCCGGTCGAGGTGTTGGCGGTTGATGAGGCGCTGCGCAAGCTCGAGCAGACCGACCCGCGCAAGGCGGAGGTGGTGATGTTGCGCTACTTCGCCGGGCTGAATCGCGAGGAGATCGCCCAGGCGCTCGAAGTGTCGGCCAGCGCGGTGGACAAGGATTGGCGCTTTGCGCGGACGTGGCTGTATCGGGAACTGTCGTGATTGACGATTGACGATTGACGATTCGGCCGGCGCGGGGCCCGGCCACTGCAAGCTGAAAACTGACAACTGAAAACTGATGACTGATATCTCCCACTGGCATCGCGTTCAGGAAGTCTTCAACTCGGTGGTGGAACGCCCGCCGGGGGAGCGGGCCGCGCTGCTAGCGGAGGCGTGCGGCGACGACGCGGAGCTGCGGGCGGAGGTCGAGTCGCTGCTGGCCTGCAACGCGCAGACGCCGGTTGACTTCATGCGGCCGCCCGAGCCGCCACCCGGAATCCGGCCGCCCGATGTGCCCGAAGGTCCTGACCCGCTGATCGGCCAGCGCATCGGGAGCTACCGGATCAACGGCGTGATTGCCGCCGGCGGGATGGGGACCGTCTACGAAGCCGAGCAGGAGCAGCCGCGGCGGGTCGTAGCGCTGAAGGTGATGAATCGATACGTCGCCTCGCGCTCGGCGCTGCGGCGCTTTCAGTCCGAATCGCAAATCCTCGCGTACCTGCGACATCCGAACATCGCACAGGTCTATGAAGCGGGGATGCATGGGGGCCGAGAAGGGATTCACGGCCCAGCAGACGTCGATCCGAGCCCCGACCGTAAGGGAGCGGTCATGGCGCCCGGCGTGCCCTACTTCGCGATGGAGTATATCCCGGATGCAAAGACGATCACGCGGTTCGCCGAGGAGAACCAGCTCGACACGCGTGACCGCCTGCGGCTGTTCGCCAAGGTCTGCGATGCCGTCCATCACGGTCACCAAAAGGGCATCATTCACCGCGACCTCAAGCCGGGCAACATCCTGGTGGATTCAGCCGGCGAGCCCAAGGTAATCGACTTCGGCGTGGCCCGCGCGACCGATTCGGACATCGCCGTCACGACACTGCGGACCGACGTCGGGCAGCTCATCGGCACGTTGCAGTACATGAGCCCCGAGCAGTGCGACGCCGACCCGCACGAGATCGACACGCGCAGCGACGTTTACTCGCTCGGCGTGGTGCTCTACGAGCTGCTCACGGGAGCCTTGCCGTACGAAGCCACCGGCAGCACGATCGTACAAGCCGCCCAGATCATCAAGGAACACGCGCCCGAGAGGCTCTCCGCCATCAACCCCAGGCTGCGTGGCGACGTGGAGACGATCGTCCTGAAGGCGCTGGAGAAGGACCGCGAGAAGCGCTACGACTCGGCGGCGGACCTGGCGCAGGACCTCCGCCGGTTTCTGAACCGCGAGCCGATCGAGGCCTGCCGGCCGACGGCTTGGATGCGGTCCGCACGCTGGGTGGCGAGGCATCCGCTTGTCTCAGCAGCGGTGGTGACCGTCCTCGGCACGGCAGCGATCACCCTCGTGGCGATCTTGATTGCAGCCTGGCACGTCAACGCACGCCCGCACAGGATGTGGGTTAGTCCTGATGGTCGAGAAGCGAGACTACTGTCGTTCATCGGTGGAGTTCTTCAAGCGTGGGACAGCGATAGACCTGGAGGGCTTCGCTTGGCCCAACTCGTCGATCGGCCGGTGGAGTTCGGCGGTGGGAAGCTGGCAGTCGTGGCTTTCACCGAGCATCCCGGTGACCGTAGTAGCGCTTTACTGCGTGCCTTTGACGTCGGAGACAGTCTTGAGAAGCCAGTCTGGGAGGGCCGACTCGATCCGGACGCACCGCTGCCCGATCCGCACAACCGCGGCTACACGCCCGAGCAGTTCTACATCAGGGTGGCACTCGTGGCAGACATCTTCCCAGGCAATCCGGGCGACGAGGTTGTCACTGTATACAACCACCAAACCTTCTCACAGTGCATAATCCGGATCTATGACCTGCGCGGCGAGGTGGTCTATCAGATCTGGCATGATGCCGTTCTGCCAAACTGCTACTGGATGGCCGACGTGCGCCAACTGGTCTTCGCTGGTCTGAATGGGCAAGCAACCTGGGAAGAGCGCGGGTATTCAGGGATACACCACCCCCACCCGTGCGTTGTGTTTGCGATTCGGCCGGCCCTCCGGTTTATAGCCACCGACTTCTTGAAAACGGATCCCGGCAACGGTCCGCTAAGCGCCGCTTGGTACAAGTGCGTGTTCCCGCCGGAGGCAACCGGCGGGCGCGCCTTGGACTTCATATGCTCGTTGGGGCCTCCGTACCTTACTCTGCCCGACCGCTCGGTAAAGTTCTATCTTAGGCTGCGAGAAGACACCGACATAGGCGTGGGGTGGAGCATCGACGAATTCGGCAACGAAGTCCCGAACACCCGAATACCCAGTGACAACTACAATCGCAACCAGTTGCTGGCAGATGACGACCCGAACAAGCTGCCCGACCCGAGTACATTCAAGCTGCGCCTCTTGCCACCGATCGTGAGCACGCCGGTGGAGGCGCCGGCGTCGTCTGACGCCGACGGCGACAACCCATAGCGCACGTTGCGTGCGAGATACCGACAGAGACTGCCAGACCGCAACAACGGCGGGGCGGGTCTTGATTCGCGCCGACTAGGACTCCTAGCATTCCTGTGAATCGGCCGGGCCGGTGCGGTTGCCGGTTCGTCCGGCACGGAGACCGGACGCTACGGTCGTCGTCCGGGACAGAGCCCGGACGCTACATCGGGCGGGCGATTGCAGGAGTGCTCGGATGTCCAGGGAACGTCGTCACGTGGAGTGGTTCGGGCCCGACCTGGCGCGCGGGCCGGTGTTGTCAGGGAGTCCGCCGGTGGCGGCGGTGCAGATCGCCACGGCGTTGGCGCAGTTGCGCGTGCCGCTCTCGCGGGCGGACAGTGAGATCGAGGATCACGCCGAGTTCATCCGCTCGCTGGCGGACAAGCTCTTTCCCGACTACGCCGCCGGCATCCGCATGGACGTCGGCGACGAGAGCGCGAACGCGATCGACACGCTGATCCGCGTGGAGAGCAGTACGTACACGCTGCTGCGCTGCTGGCTGGCGGACGCCAAGGGCGGCGGCGAGACTTCGACCGCCCCCACCAGCGTCACCTGGAACACCGGGACTGTGCTGCAAACCGTCACCGCCGACAAGCAGTACCTGATTCTGACGCCGACCACCGGCGTGATCAGCGTCAGCGTCGCGTACAGCGGCGACCACTCGTGGTACTGGGCCGCCGCCCGGCATGGGCGCGTGTATTACTCGTCGGTTTTGGACTTCGACACCTAATCAAAGTGATTAACCGCAGAGATCGCAGAGGGCGCGGAGGATTAACGGACACGTAGTCGCAGTGACCGCAAGGGAACGGCACACGGCGATGCGTCACCCCCGAGGCTCTTTCAAGGATCCCTCTGCGTGCTCGGCGTTCTCTGCGGTTCGAAAAGACGCGGGCTGATGAGGGCCCGACGAATTACGCCAGTTTCAAGGAGTTGCCAATGGCCACCAAGCTCGTCAGTCTGGGACCGTCCGGGACCTCGCAACTCGTGGACGCCCAGGCGGGTAAGATCATCCGGCTGTTCCGCATCATTCTGTCACCCAGCTCGGACGTGACGCTCAAAAGCGCGTCGGACGCGATTCTGCCGAAGCTCAAGTCCGGTTCAAGCGGGAACGGCGACAAGCTGTTTCCAAAGGGGAGCGTCCAGACCGCCGCCGGCGAGGCGCTCAATGCGCTCAGCGGCGCGACCGAGGCGACGACCTGCTGGATCGAGTATGACATTGTTGACTAGCGCGGCGGTCGCAGAGGAGTCGGTCTGATGGGATCCGCATTGCCAGCGAATGCCGCCGCCACGTTCGAGGAACTGGCCCGCGCCGCCCGCGAGGTGGAAGCGACCCGTCGCGCGCAGCACGGCCCGCTCGACGCGGACGACCCGCTGGACGAGGCGATTGGGCACCTCCTGCGACAGGTCGAGCAGTTCGAGGCGGAGACGACATAGGGCGGATTAGTGAGGGGCTGCGTTTGGCAGGCCGCCGCCGATCGCTATTGCGGGCGTAACCCAGGCTGCTCGCTGGTCGTGTCGGGCGCAGTCTCGGGTTCGGGCGCGGGTGGCTCAGTCGGCTTTGCTGCCGGTTGCTCGGTCTTCGCATCGGGCGCGGCTTCAGCTTCGGGGGCGGGCGGTTCGGCTGGCCGGGGCGCGCGTTGCTCCTCCTTCGCGTCGGGCGGACGCTTGCCTCCGAAGGCGGATGGCTCGGCCGACTTGGACGGCGGTATGTCGGCAGGGGGCTTCCGGGACAGCTCGGACACCGCCAGGCCGTCGAAGGGCACCTCGACCTCGAATGCCCCGACACTCACGATCGCGAAGCGCTTCTCCAATTCGACCCGCACGATGCGTCCCTGACGGTGCAGCCGCTTGACCACCACCCCGTCACCGAACTGCAAGGCCTTGATCTCTGCCTCGGTCAGCGGCGCGTATTGGCGTTTGGGTCTGGCTTTAGCCTCGTCACGGCGGCGCGGCTTGCGTTGCCGGGACTCGACGCGCGAATCGCCAGCCGGCTGCGCGGGCCTGCGCGGCCTCGCGGGCTTACGCGGGGCAGGTTTGGCCGCTGGTGCGCGGGGTGGGCGTGGCGGCGGCGCGGGTGTTTCCGGTGGCAGGATGTGGCCCAGTGGAACCTCGACGCTAAACGACCCGACGTCGACCTCGGCGCGGTGCTGGTCGATTCTCATGCGGACCACGCGACCGTCGCGGTCGAAGTTACGAACGCGCACCGGATCACCGGCCTGCAAATGCACCACTTGCTGGACCCACTTCTGGAAATCCGACTTTTGCCGCTCGAGCGCGTCGCGGGCGTCGGCGGCCTGGTTCTGGGCCCGATCAGCATCGAGACGGGCGGACTCGGCGGCGAAACGGGCCGCTTCGGCCTGCCGCTTCACTCCGGCCGCCCCCTCCAGGGCCGCCCGGAGCGCCCGGGCCTTGCGCGAGAGATTGCGTTTGGCGGCGCTGATCAAGCGACGTGGCATGCCGAGGCGCGCGGCGATCTCGAGGGCGTTGCTCATACCGGCCTCGCCGATCCGCAGGTGATAGGTCGGCTCCAGCGTTTCGGCATTGAATTCGACGCAGCCGTTCTCGGCGCGCTCGCGCGTCAGCGGGAAGCTCTTGAGCGCGCCGATATGCGTGGTGGCCATGCAGCGACATTCGAGCCGCGCCAGGTCGTCGAGGAGGGCCCGGCCGATGGCGGCGCCCTCGTCCGGGTCGGTGCCGGCGCCGAGCTCGTCGATCAGCACGAGCGCGCCCGGTCCGGCTTTGCGCAGCATATCCATCTGTTGCTTCAAGTGTGCGCTGAAGGTGCTGAGGGACTGCTGCATGCTCTGCTCGTCGCCGATGTCGACCATGACGCGCTTGAAGATCGCGAAGCTGCTGCCCTCGTCGACCGGGACGGGCAGCCCGGCCTGAACCATCAGCGTCAGCAGGCCGACGGTCTTGAGCGCGACCGTCTTTCCCCCCGTGTTCGGCCCGGTGATGATCAGCAGGTCAAAGTCGTCACCCAGCCGGTAGCTGATCGGGACGACCTGGTCGGTGTCCTCGCCAGCGGCGTGTCGGCGGCGCATCAGATCGACGAGTAGCGGGTGGCGGGCTTGCCGCACGTTCAGCACCGGGGTCGCATTAAGCTGCGGGCAGCGCATCTCGAAATCGTCCGCGAAACGCAGTTTTGCCACCAGCAGATCGAGCACGGCGAGGGCGTCGAGCGTCTTGAGGATCGCCTCGGAATTGATGTAGACCTCGTGGGCGAGCTCCCAGAGCAAGCGGGCGATCTCCTCGCTCTCCTCGCCGCGCAGGTTGCTGATCTCGTTGTTCAGCTCGACGGCCTGGGCCGGCTCGACGTAAATCGTGGCACCGCTGTCGGAGCTGCGGTGCACGATTCCGGGCAACCGGCCACGGTACTCCGCCCGCACGGGGAAAACGAGCCGATCGCCATGGAACGTATGGTTGGGAAACTGGAGCAGCTTGCGCGTCTCCGAATCGTGCAGGAGTCGATCGACCGCGGCGCGAATCTGCCGGGTCGCGCTACGGATGTCGGCCCGGATGCGGGCCAGCTTGGGGCTGGCCTCGTCACGAACCTGGCCACGCTCGTCGATGACGGCCCGAATCCGCTCGGCGATCGTCTCGAAGTCGCCGATCCGCCCCGCCAGGTGTTGCAGCTCGGGACAGTTTTGCGGGAGGTCGGCCAGATATCGCGTGATTGCGTGGGTGGCGGCCAGGGCATCGCCGATCCGCGCGACGTCCTCGACGTTCACCTGCAAGGGCGGCGCGCAGCGCTTGATGGTCAGGCGTACGTCGCTCAGCCCGCCAAAGGGCGGTAGGCCGCGCTCCTGGGAGATGCGCTGCAACTCCCGCAACTGGTCAAACCAGCGTTGAACCAGGGCGTCGCGTGTGACCGGCTGGATCGCGGCGGCGAGGGAGCGGCCCAATTCGGTGAGGGCATACGTGGCAACCAGCTCGCGAACGCGAAAGAAATCGAGGCATTGCAGGGAGTGTGCGTCCATGGTTTTGGATTGTCGCCACTTGCCCGTTTGGGGACAATTATCACTGTGTGTCGGCCGCTCCAACTAAGACCGGCCGACCATCGGGGGTCCGGCCTCGGGCTCCTATTTGCGGCCCGCGCCGGCGGCCTAGACCGCCACCCGAATAAGATAAGGGTATGCGAAGAGTATCCAGTCTTACAAGTGCAACTTTCTGTCTGTTTGCTGCGGGCAGCGTGGTCGCCGCAGCATTAGGCTCGACGTCCCCGGGGGGGGCCGCCCCGCAGGCGCCACCGAGCGCCGCGGTCGCCTCACAGCCGGCGCCGAAATCGACCGGTGACCGGCTTTACGAGCAGGGCTGTGCCCGACGGCAGGCGGGCGATTCGGCCGCGGCGATCAGACTGCTCGCACAGGCGGTCGCCCGGCACCCGGACAATCTCGAATATGTGCTGGAACTGGCCAGAGCCCACGCCCTCCGTCAGGATTGGGCCGCGGTCGAGGAGCTGCTGTCACCGCTCGAAAACGAGCTCGACCCGGACGGGCTGGCACTCCTGGCCAACGCCCAGACCGAGACCGAGCACCCGGTGCGCGCCGCGAATGTCCTGGAGCGGGGACTCCGGCGCCGGCCTGACAGCGAAGTACTGTGGCTCGCGCTGATCGACCATACCCTGGACCAGCAGCAATGCGGATTGGCTTTGCGGCGCGTCAGCCAGGCTCAGCGTCACCTGGGGCCGACGCCGCAATTGCACTTTCGCGCGGCACAGGCGTACTACCAGCTGGGGCAGGTGTTGGGGCGGACACGGGTGATCCGCGTGCCCGACGGCCGGGTCGGACAGTTTGTCAACGACTGGCTGCTCTTGGAGAAGCGCGACGAGGACGATCGCTTTCTGTGCTGTCCACCGGCGTCGGCGCTGCACGTGCTGCGACGGGCGCTTGATGCCGGGCTGGACGAGCCCGCCGCCCATCGGCTACACGCCCGGATCTGGCAACAGGCGGGACGACCTGAGATCGGCCTGGCCATCCTCCAGAGCCGCGAAGCGCTCTGGCTGGAAGACCCGTCGCCCGAAACGCTGAGAAGCTTCGCTGAGATCGCGCTGGCGGCCAACGCTCTGGACGACTTTCTCCGCTACGTCCGCTTACGCGCCGCCCGCGAGCCGCAAAGACGCACGGAGATTCTCTTCGACGCGTTCGTGTCAGCCGCGGAGCGGTACAACCAGCGTGGGAACGCGACCCTGTCGCGTGAGCTTCTGCGGCGTGCCGCGGCGCTGCGCCCGGAGAATGTAGCAGTCATGCTGCAATTGGCTGACGCGGTCTGGGATGGGGGCGAGCGGGACGAGGCGGCGACCTGGTATCGCCGTGTGCTGGAACGCGAGCCGGCCCACCCGGACCGCCGCCGCATCCTGCAACGGCTGGACGATTGACGTGCGGGCGGGGCACGGCGAAAAACATCCGATAAACTCACGCCAGCTAACGGGGTCCTCGTCGGCGTGTCTACTCATGGGCCCAGAGGGTTCTGTGGTCCGTTCGGAGAGTACGCCATGCATCGCGCAGCCAAGAAATGGGCCCTGGCGGTCACGTTAATGGGACTGATGCAGCTAGCCCGCATTTCTCACAGGGGTAGTAGATAAAGGTCGTCTTCTGTGGCATA
>CAZDTB010000139.1:0-10165 GCA_964508075.1 uncultured Planctomycetales bacterium | reverse complement strand
ATTGTCGGCGGCGGCGGCATCGCCGAGGGCCAGCATCCGGTACGCCTTCTCCGTCCGGTCCCAGCGGTTGTCGCGGTCCATCGCCCAGTAGCGCCCGCACACGCTGGCAATCTGCCCGACCGTGATCCGGAAGAGGTCCTGCTCGATCCGCTTGACGTACTCGACGCCGCTGGTGGGTGGCGAGTCGCGCCCGTCGGTGAAGCAGTGCACGTAGACGTCCTTGAGCCCCCGCCGGGCGGCCAACTCAACGCAGGCCGACAAATGCCGCAGCCGCGAGTGCACGCCGATGTCGCTCGCCAAACCCATCAGGTGCAGCTTGCTCTTGCGGGCCAGGCAGGTCTCGACGGCGGCGACCAGCTCGGCGTTCGAGAAGAACGACTCGTCCTCGATCGCCCTGCTGATCCGCACCGCGTCCTGATCGACGATCCGCCCGGCGCCGATGTTCTGGTGGCCGACCTCGCTATTGCCCATCGTGCCTTCCGGCAGGCCGACGTCCAAGCCGCTGGTCTTGATCAGCGTGAACGGACATTCGGCCCGCAGCCGGGCCTCCACCGGGGGCTGGGCCAGCTTGACCGCGTTGGCGTGATCCCACTCGGGATACGGGTTCTCCCCCCACCCATCACGCACGATCAGAATGCAGGGACGGTGTTTCACCGACTTCGAAACCATATTCGGCGCTCCCTTTCCGTTATATCATGTGGCAAGGGCAAAAATCCGCCGCCGCGGCAGACAGCAGGCCTGTCGGGCGGCATAATACCCGCGACGGTCGCCCGAAGCGACACGTCGCGTCGGCTGCTCGGTGCTCTGTGCCGGTACCGACCGGCTACGATACCCGGCAGCGGGGAGTGCCCACGATGAGACTCGAAAGCGGTCCGGCAGGCTACGACAGAAACTACTACCTGATCTTCCTGCTGCTGTGCATTTTCATGGGGGCCTACTTCCTGTACGACCATCAGATCGGGTATCCCAAAAAGAATCTCGAGGCCGCCCGCAAGGCGCTCACGCCGTTGATCGGCGCCGAGAACATCCCGCAGACCCTGCCCGAGATCCCGACCAGACTCGAGCTCGAAGCCTTGACGAACCAGCAGCCGACCGACCCCGCCGACGTCTACCAGGTGCTCGGCCAGCCGCTGTTCACCAAGCCCGGAGAGCGGGCCGGCGAGAGACTGGAGTACTTCGTCAGCGCGTACGGCGCTGCCCGGGTCCCAGTCGTTCAAGGGCGGGCAGACATCAAGCAGGTCCACTGGATGCCCTGGGAGAAGAGCAAGGAGGAAATCCGGCTTCAGCTCTACTGCGCCCTGATCGCGTTCGTCATCGGCCTGTTCGTGCTCAGGCGGGTCTACAAGGCAGCCACGCTGCGCGCGCTGATCGATGATGAAGGCATGACCTATGCCGGGCGGCGAATTCCGTTCGAGAACATGCTCCGGCTGTGCGACTACAACCGCAAGGGCTGGGTCGATCTGTACTACCGGCACGGTCCCCAGGAACGCAAGCTGCGGATCGACAATCAGAAGGTGCGCAAGTTCGACGAGATCATCGAGACGCTCTGCGAGGCCAAGGGCTTCGAAGACCCGCGCCAGATTCCCGAAGAGGTCCCAGCACCCGCAACCGCCGAACCGCCGCCGGATACGCCGGACGCCGCCGCTCCCACCGACACACGCAACACCGACCGCACCGACGAAACGTGACGCGAGAGCGGCCGGGCCCTGCAGCAGGCGTCATGTCATTCCGAACCATCCTGTCATCCCGAACGAAGTGAGGGATCTAGCCGTCGGCGCCACGTTCCCCAAGCGACGACGGCCGACGACTCTGACGAATACACTACTGCCGATCCTGCATGTGTCGAGATGGCTACGATCTGGGCACGGTGACCCTGGGCCGTCGCCGTGGCGTCAGCGGGGGCGCCCATGGCGACGAAGGAAGCGCGCCAGTGAATCACCGCCCGGCCGGCCGCGCGTTCCAGCTCGGAGTGCGCTCTCGACGGCAATCCAGGTGTCGCCGGTTGATTCGGGGATCAGGTCAGCTGTCGCGGTCGGCCAGCGCCCCACGCGGCGGTGGTGGGCATCGGCCCAAGCCAGGATGTCTCGATTCGTCAGCCGCGGCCGGTGGCCCTGGTGGCGAGCGCCGCGCCGTTTCTCCAGCAGCAGCGCCACGGATGAGCCGCGCTGCAAGCCGCGCAGGCCTCCTCGCAGCGCGTTGTCAACCGACAACCAAGTCTCGTCGCGCGTGCCCTCGATCCGCCCCGAGCTATGCGCCGGCCAGCGACCTTCTCGGCGGTAGAACTTGTCCGCCCAGACTAGTATCTTCTTTATGGTGAGCCGACCGTGCCGCGCGGGGTGGTGGCCCCGGTTTCTGCGCGGGCGCCGCCCGTACCGTGTGAGGAACTTCGAGAGCGATTCTCCGCCGGGCAGGCCGCGTTGGCCTTTTGAGAGCGCGCTTTCGACCCTGTTCCAGGTTTCGCCCTGCGAGCGCGGGATGGGGCCCGAGTTCAGCGTGGGCCAGCTTCCCTGCCGGCGGTGATGTGCATCGGCCCACTTGAGGATCGTGGATTCGGCCAGTGGCGGCAAGTTCCGTCGGTACCGATGCCTGCGGTATTTCCTCAGGAGCGTTGCCAAGGTATAGCCGGCCGGCAAGCCGCGGCGCCCGTCCTCGAGTGACTTGTGAATCAACTTCCATTGCTCGCCCGGCACACCTTCAACCTTGCCCGACCGCGCACTGGGCCAGCGGCCTTTGCGCGCGTGGAACGCATCGGCCCAGGCGAGAATCTGCTTGATGGTAAGACGGGGTCGCAAGGAGCCCCGCCGCACGCCGCGGTCGCGGAGCAGAAGCTGGGCCAGCGAATCGTTGCCCGGCAGACCGCGGATGCCGCGGCGCAGACCGCGATCCACGTCGAGCCACGTTTCGTCCCGCCACCGGGCGACCGGTCCGGGGCTTTTCGCGACGGGCCAATCTCCGGTGCGTTTGTGGAAGGCCTCCGCCCAGGTGAGGATTTGTTCCTCGCTCAGGGTCGGCTTACGCGGATAACCCTTCCGCGGGTGCTTGCCGCGGTATTTGCGCAGCAGCTTGGCGAGCGAGCCGCCCGGGAGACAGCCGCGATACCCGCCGCGCAGCGCATCGTCGACCCGCTGCCACGTGTCCCACGGCGCCAGGCGAATCTCCCCGCTCCTGGCGATCGGCCAATACCCAGTCCGTTCGCGGTGCTCGTCGGCCCAAGCGAGCATGTCGGCAATGTGGAAGGGCGGCTTCCTCGGCCGACGACTCCGCCGCTTCCTGGGCGGCGCGCGCGGCGGCAGTTTCCTGCGCACCGGGGGCAACCGGCCAACTCGGGTTCGCGGAGCCATCAGAGCATTCTACGCAGAAAGCGAGATCCGACACGCCCGCGCCGCCAGCGAGGGCCCTACCGGACCACTTCTGCGGTGCTCAGGCGGCGCCCGAATCGTCACGGACCCGTGGCTCGTCATTGTTACAGGATCGCGCATTGTGGTTTGAACTCCCTCGTTATACTGCGGGCGTGAGCGCCGGGAATAGTCCAACCCCGATCACAATCCTCGACGCCGGCGGGCGCGTGGCGGTCGACCTGGCTTGCGTGAACTGTCGCTACAACCTGCGCACGCAGCCGGTCGACGGCAAGTGCCCGGAGTGCGGCCACCCGGTCACCGAAACCACGGCGGGCTATCTCCCGATCCTCGATCGCGACGGCCGCATCGGCGACGACCTACCTTGCGTCAACTGCGGCTACAACTTGCGGACGCTGTCCGCCACCGGCATTTGCCCGGAATGCGCCGCCCCCGTCGCCCGTTCGGCCCGCGGCCACTACCTGCACCACGCCCCGCCGCGTTGGGTGAAACGGCTCGCCAGCGGCGGGCTGCTGCTGATCGTCGCGATCGCGCTGGCAGTCGCGCTGGCCGTCGTGATGATCGTGACAGGGATCATCATCGGGACGGTCGTCGGTCAGGTTCCGCCTGGCCTGGAAGACACGCTGCTAATTCTGTCGTGCGTTTTCGGCGCGGGTGTTGTCTCATTGATCGTCGTCGGACTGGCCCATCTAACCGCGCCCGATCCGGTCGGCACGTTCCGGGAGGAAGGCTTCACTGCGCGCAGACTGGTGCGCTGGTGCGCGCTGGCGCTGCCGGTGCTCGTGCTCAGCGGCATGTTCCTCTCGCCGCTTCCGGGGGTGGTGGGCATCACGCCGATTCCCTTCTTCCCGGGGATCCACGCGTTCCTGCTGCTCGTCGCATTTATGATTATGGCGCTGGCCCTTCTCCGCCACGTCGCGACGCTCATGCACCGAATCCCCCGCCCCGGGCTGGTCATGTTCGCGAAGATCGAGTTCTGGTTCTTCCTCGTTGCCACCCTCGTGTACGTTGGTGGAGTCGGCTTCCTGATGTTCGCCAGTCTCCGGATGGTGCCGGCGTTTCCCATCGGACCGAACGTGCCGATGCCCGGTTACGCGGCCGGACCGAGTTCACTCTCCGTCGCAACCACTTCGGCCCCGGCATCGAACCCTTCCATCTACACATCAACGCGCGCCTACACGCTCACACGGGGCGGTCCCCGCGGGGTGGCCGTGACAACGACGACGCCCACCTCCGGCCCCATGGCAACGAGGCTGCCGCCGTCCGCCTTGCCGTTAATCGTGGCATCGATACTCTCGATGGTCGGTGGTTGTATCATGTTCGGCGTCCAAATCGCCGGCCTCGTGCTCCTGATCCTGGTATGGCGCGCCCTGGCCAACGCCGCCCGGCTCTCCAAAGAGAACGCGCTGCCGAACAACGCTTAGCACTGGCCCGTATTACACTTGACGTCGTGACCGAGCAGCCCCCTCCAATACCGGCCGCCCTCGTAGACCAGGCGGGGCGCGTCGCGCCGGAATAGTCGCTGTCGATCAACCCACTGCTGACCCCCATAAAGACTGACTCGTCGCTATAAGACGGGTGGCCCGTGGCTTCAGCCGCGGGGGACGCGAATCGATCGGTAATTCGTGTCCCCCACCGCAGAAGCGGTGGGCCACCCACCCTGTGTGGCGCCGGCATCTTGCTGGCGGTCTCGGCCGGTGCGGGGCCCGGCCGCTACACTGCTACTCACGGCGCTACTATACTACTCGCCATACTTGGCGATGATTTCTTCCTTGGTCTTGTTCAGGATGTCGTACTTCTGGCCGACCTTGGTAAACGCCGCGATCGCCTTGTCAATGTGGTCGAACGAGTGACCCGCCGAGAGCTGCACGCGGATGCGCGCCAGGCCCTTGCCGACCACCGGGTAGTAGAAGCCGATCACGTAGATGCCCTCGGCGTACAGGTCGCGGGCCATGTCCTGGCTGAGCTTGGCGTTGTAGAGCATGATCGGGACGATCGGGTGGTCGCCGGGCTTGATGCCAAAGCCGGCCTCGGTCATGCCCTGGCGGAAGCGCTTGGTGTTGGCCTCGACCTTGTCGCGCAGCTCGGTGCTCGAAGTGATCATGTCCATCACCGCGATCGACGCCTTGACCACGATCGACGAGACCGTGTTGCTGAACAGGTACGGCCGGCTGCGCTGCCTCAGCAGCTCGATGATTTCCTTGCGGCCGGTGGTAAACCCGCCCGACGCGCCGCCGAGCGCCTTGCCCAGCGTGCCGGTAATGATATCGACCTGTCCCAGCACGCCGCAGTACTCGGTCGAGCCGCGCCCGGTCTTGCCGATCACGCCGGTGCAGTGGGCGTCGTCGACCATGGTGAGGGCGTTGTACTTCTCGGCCAGCTTGACCATCTTATCGAGCTGGGCGACGGTCCCGTCCATGCTGAAGGCCCCGTCGGTCGCGACGACGCGATAGCGCGCCCCCTTGGCTTCCTTGAGCTTGGCCTCCAGGTCCGCCATGTCGTTGGTCTTGTAGATGTAGCGCGAGGCCTTGCACAGCCGGATGCCATCGATAATCGACGCGTGGTTGAGCGCGTCGGTGATGATGGCGTCCTCCTTGGTAAACAGCGGCTCGAACACGCCGCCGTTGGCGTCGAAGCACGCCGCGTACAGGATTGCGTCATCGGTATGGAAGAAGTCGGAGATCTTCTGCTCGAGCTCGCGGTGGATGTCCTGTGTGCCGCAGATGAAGCGGACACTGCTCATGCCGTAGCCGTGCGTCTCGAGCGCGTCGCGCGCCGCCTCGATCACCTTGGGGTGCGACGAAAGCCCGAGGTAGTTGTTCGCGCAGAAGTTAACCACATCCTGCGGCGGGGCGCCCTCGGGATACTCGACGGTGATATTGGCCGCCTGCGGGCCCAGAATGTAACGTTCCTCTTTGAACAGGCCGGCCTCGCGAATCCCGGCCAACTCCTTCTGAAGATTCTGTTTCATCTTGCCAAACATGCTGTTCGCTCCGTTCTGTTCCAGGTAGGTCAGGTCCGCAGACCCGACGGCAACGCTAGTTTCCGCCCCGCCGCTTGACGGCGGCCTGATACTCCTGCTCGCCCGGGAAGAGCACGATTTTGGCACTCTTCCGCGGCCGCTCGATCATCTTGTCGAAGCCAGCCTTGAAATCATCCAGCGTAAAGAGGTTCGTGATCACCGGCGTCGGATCCAGACGCCCACCGGCCAGCAGGTTGCGGTTGCGGTACCAAGTGTCGAAGATCTTCCGCCCGTTGATCCCGTGAATCTGACAACCTTTGAAGACGATCCCGTTGTTGTAATCCACCGGCAGCGGCGACTCGGCGGCGATGCCGAAGGCGGTGATGCGCCCGGCCTTTCGGACCATCGCGAAGCAGTCGTCGACCGAATTCTGCGAGCCGACCATCTCGAGCGCGATGTCGACCCCGTTGCCGCCGGTGTTGTCAAGCACAAACTCCAAGCGCTCCTTCGGAGTAGTCTCGTTCGTGTTCAACTGGAGATCGGCGCCCATCGCGCGGGCGATCTCCATGTTCAGGTCATACTTGCCGAAGTGAATGATCTTGGCCACGCCGCAGGCTCGCGCCACGCCGATCGCGAACAGGCTGATTGGCCCGTCGCCGGTGATCACCATCGTCTTGCCGGCCACGTCGGCGTCCTCGCCCAGGACGGCATACGCGGCGTTGCCGAGCGGCTCCTGAATCGAGGCGATCTCCGGCGGAATCGACGGGTCGTTCGGCCAGCAGACCGACTCCGGCAGCGCGAAATACTCGGCAAAGCAACCGTCGAAATCGACGCCGAGAATCTTCATGTTGGTGCCCACGTGGAACGAGCCAAGCATGCTGGTGAGATCGCCCGGATCGTAGATGTGGGTTTCCGCGGAGATGTAATCGCCGACCTTGGTGCGTTTGCAATGCTTCCCGACCTCGACGACCTCGCCGGCCACCTCGTGCCCCAGAATCTGTGGCAGGGCCTTCTCGCCGATGCGGCTCGCGGACCAGGGGTCCCACTTGTAGATGTGCACGTCCGTCCCACAAATACTGGTGGCCCGAACCTTGACGACCAGCCAATCCGCCTCGGGAGGTTTGGGGATCGGCTTGTCCAGCATCTCCGCGCCCAGCTCCGGCTTCGTCTTGACCACCGCCTTCATGGTCGCCATCTGGTATCTCCTGTGCGTGAGATTCCGCCGTAGATGAGCGAACAGCGCCCGGCTGACGGGTCTTCACCACCTCCGCACACGGCCGGTGCGCGCCTCCGCTCGATTAGCAAGTGCTATGCCACCCGGACGATCCCGTCCCGCCACTCGCGGGCAGGAGGCCGCGAATCGCGCCCGGTGGCTGCCCACAGGCATAATGTAGGGCGCCTGACGGTCCAGGGCAAGCTTGGGGCGCCAACCTCAGTCACAGCCGACCGCGCACCAAAGGAAACGCCCGACCGATCCTCGGCCGGGCGCTCCTGATCGTGTGGCCCACTGATATCGTCACCAGGCGCTAGTCCGCCGCCGGCAACGTCTCCACTCGCAGGTCGCCATAGATGACCCGCATCTGCCCATCGTCTAGTCGCCAGTGCAGCAGCACCTCATCGGCATCCTCCGGCGTAACGATGTCGCCGAAGTACTCGGGCTCATGCCCCTCCGCAGCCAGCTTTTGGCAGAAGGTGCACGCCACAGTCACCGTCATGGAGTTCTGCACCAGTTCGCCCGTGAACACGGACGCCGGGTCCTCCGGGTCGATCTCGAGGCGCCCGCCGGCCGCCCACGCCATCGACAAACCCACAGTGACGGATACCGGGTCAAGGCTCGTCGGGTACCGGCCCGCGAGTTCCGCATAGAGCTCCAAACCATCCAGCAGCGTCTGCTCGGTCATGGGCGGGATCGTCACGTCGATCGTGCGCGCGCCCTCGGGAATCTCAGGCACGAAGAGATCCGCCCCAAGCGGAACGTCCCACTCAAACTGGTCGTACGCCACCAGCACGTGCATTTTTAGGAACGCCACGCCCAGCTCCACCTCCATGCGCACCGGCAGGCCGCTGTCGACATCGACCCACAAACGCGCCGCGGCGTCCGACAGAGCCGCGGCTCCGGTACCGCCTTCGTGCGAGGAAGAGCCGCCGAACCCCAGCCCAAGCTTCTCGCCAGATACCTCGAACCCTTCCACTTCCTGTCCATCGATCACGGACTGGCCCAGCAAGCGGTCCGCCTCGCCGGCCATCTCCAGGAACTTACGGATGAACTCATCCGGCGAAGTTTGCTGCGGATCTGCACTCAGTTGATCCACGCCGTGCATGCGCATGACCAGGTTCAGCGACGGCTGCACCATGACCAGCGGCCCATCCGGTTCGCGGAAGAGCGTCATGTTCATCCCGCCGTCGCCGATGCCCATCGGCAAGCCTCCCATCCCCATTTCGAAGCGCATCCCATATTCCGCCGACAGGGAGAGCTGACCCTCCAGCATCGGGTCGTCGGCGTGATTAATGAACTCCTGGAACCGCGCCACGATCGTGCTCGCTTGGCGCATGTGCTCCAGCGCGGCAGCGAAGGCACTCTGCTTCGGGGCCAGGAAGATCGCGACGGCAATCACGATGCACGCGGCCGGCACCAGCACAGCGGCGGCCCGGCGGCCGGTAGATCTGTTCAGACTCATGGTAACACCTCCCAGGCGGTGCCGGGCCCGTGCGAGCCAGCCCTCGCGGGCGGACGGCAGCTCGTCCGGCAGCACGGCCATCAGTTGTTCGCGCAGTTCGTCGTGATCGCGGTCGAATGCTTCGTACATCCGCACGCGCTCGGTGTGCTCCCGGCGCGCGGTCTGAAAGCGCCCGCGGCAAGCAGGACAGGTGCGCGCGTGAGCGATCATGTGCCGGGCCTCGTCGCCCCCAAGCACGTCCATCGCCAGCAGGTCCCATTGCTCGGCGCTCGGACACTTCATCGTCGCACCTCCTGCCCATTCAGAATCAGCCGAAGTCGGCCGACCGCGGACGACAATACGCGATAAAAACCCGATCTCGAGAGGCCCAGCACGCCGCGGGCCTCTTCCACATCGCGGCCCTGCAGGTAATAAGCGTGCAGGGCCAGGCGCTCCCTATCCGTCAGGGACGGGAGCGTACTTCGTTCCCGCTCCGTCACCGCCGCGATCGCCTCCCGCAGCTCGATCAGCCGTTCGTCCGGCGGCTCCGCCACTTGGCGAAGCACGGCTTGGCGCGCGGCGAAGCCCGCGACTTTTCGCTGGTCACGCAGCTTCTGGCGGCGCCACTCCCGGCACACCTGGCGGGCAATCCCCACCAGCCAGGCGGTGAAACGTTGCGGATCGTTCAGCCTGCTCAAATTCTGGTAGGCCCGCAGAAATACCTCCTGCGTCAGATCCGCCGCCGCGTGAAGGTCCCTCGTCGTGTCGTAGCAGATCGCCCGGATCAGGCGTGCCCGGCGTTCGTACAACTCGGCAAACGCCGAGCGGTCACCGTTTCGCACGCCCAGAACCAGGGTCCCGTCACCAACCGTCACGACTTGCACCTCCCGCGAACATGATGGCCAT
Source organism: uncultured Planctomycetales bacterium (assembly GCA_964508075.1). GTDB lineage: Bacteria > Planctomycetota > Phycisphaerae > UBA1845 > Fen-1342 > JALSRY01. The sequence continues at coordinate 284 of CAZDTB010000139.1, read as the reverse complement.
CATGGTACTAGTGACCGCTGGGAGCCTTTCGTCCATATCAAAATCGAGAGAATTGCACGAAGATCCCCCGCTTCGCCGTAGCAAGGACGATTCCTGATCATAGCCAGGACTTCGCCAGAAACCGCTCTGTTCACGCGCTAGACGCTACGCTCGTCGAAATCGCGCACCGCGGTAGGCCAGCACCAGATGTACGTAATCACCGCCCCTGCCCCCGACACGCCGCTCAACACGCCCACCACGAGCGCGGCGGAAGTCAGCTCGTCCAAGCGCAGGAGCACAGCCAC
>CAZDTB010000138.1:0-10181 GCA_964508075.1 uncultured Planctomycetales bacterium | reverse complement strand
GTGGCAGGTTGAAGAGCCGATCGAAATGAAGATCGGCTTGTCCTCCTCCCCTGCCTTGAGGAAGGCCGCCTCGCCCCAGGGATACCAGTTCACCGGGTTGGCGGCGTTCTGGAGCAGATACGGGCTCTGCTCAAAAACCAGCCGGTTGTATTCCGGCCCACCGTCCGGCGGCAGCTCCCGCAACTCTTTTGGGCTGGGAATCGGCTTTCGCATGTGATCACCATGTTCGTCAGCGCGGCTCTCGCCGGCGCACCCGGACCCGAGCAGCACGAGCAGACCGGAGACTGCCGCCAGTAATCCGCTTCTGTTCGGTGTGGGCCTTCTTCTCATCATCTCACGTTTCGGCCTTGCCGTGGCAAGCCCGGGTTCTTCACACGGTCACGGCCGACAGACGCTCGATCGCCATGGACAACACGTCGACCGTCCGATCGATCTCGCAGACGCGTTCCACGTCGAAGATGACGCCGGTCTCATTGTTGGCGTGCATGACCGAGATCAGGGCGGTGTCCGGCGTGAGCTTGTCGTCGAGCTCGGCCAGATCCAGCCGGCCCGCGCGGTCTACACTGATTTTGTCAACTCGATACCCTTCGCGGGCCAGTCGGGTCGCGAGCTGATGTACGGCGGCGTGTTCGACGGCGGAGGTGATCAGGTGGCACTTGGCCCGCATCGTTGCCAGCGCTCCCCGTATGGCGAGATTGATGCTTTCGGTGCCGCCGCTGGTGAAGACAATCTCCTGGGGGTCGGCGTCGATCAGGCCCGCCACCTGCTCCCGGGCGCACTCGACCTTATGCCGCGCGTGCTGGCCGCGGCGGTGGACGCTCGACGGATTACCGTACTCGTCAGTCAGCGCCGGCAGCATCGCCGTGACCACGCTGTCCAGCGGCCGGGTCGTCGCGTTGTTGTCGAGGTAGACGAAATCGCCCATGCTCGAAGTTCACCGGAGACGTATACCTAGAGTTCCGAACACGAATAGGGTGGCACCGGCGTCCCGCCGGTGACGACACGGGCGAGACGCCCGTGCCACCCGGTTCTGATCAGTGCTCTTACTGCCGTTCACCCGTGTCGCCTCTGCCGCTGTCCGGCACCCGCGGATATTTCTGACGAAACGAGCGATTGCCAGCTTGCACACCGCAAGTAGTCTACTATTATAGTAGACAAGGCGGACAATGCAATGAGAATGTCGACACGCGGGCGTTACGGCCTGCGGGCAATGTTCGAGCTGGCCCGGGCGTTCGGGCAGGCACCGGTGCTGATGAGCACGGTGGCCAAGCGCCAACGCCTTTCCCGGAAGTATCTGCACACCTTGCTGACCACACTCAAGTCGGCCGGGTTGGTGCGGAGCGTGCGCGGTACCGGCGGCGGCTTCGTCCTGACCCGTCCCCCCGCGGAGATCAGGCTCAGTGAGGTCCTGAGGGTGTTGGAAGGCCCGTTCTCGCTCGTGGACTGCGTGGCGGACAAACGGGTCTGCGATAGAGTGGACCGCTGCCCGGCCCGGGACGTGTGGCAGGAGCTCGCTGGCGCAGTGGAAGGCGTGCTCCACAACGTCACGCTCGAGGATCTGGCCCCCCCGGAGGGCAAGAGCTGCGCTTGGCCCAGGAAGACTAGAAAGAGTCGTAGGCCGCCGGCAAACAACGGAAGCTCGAAACCGCCCCGCACAACCTCCCGCACTCGTCGAGCAAAGGCAGGCAAAAAATGACCAGGATTGCAGAGGACATCACGAAACTCGTTGGCCGAACGCCGCTCGTTCGCCTGGGCAAGATCGGTCGTGGGCTGGGAGCCGAACTGGTCGGTAAGCTTGAGTCGTTCAACCCCTGTTCCAGCGTCAAGGATCGCATCGGGCTGAGCATGATCGAGGCCGCTGAGCGGGCCGGGCTCATCCAGGATGGCACCGTCCTTATCGAGCCGACCAGTGGGAACACCGGCATCGGTTTGGCCTTCGTCTGTGCAGCCCGAGGCTATCGCCTGGTCCTCACGATGCCCGAGACCATGAGCATCGAGCGCCGAAAGCTGCTCAGAATCCTGGGCGCCGAGCTGATTCTCACGCCCGGTTCGGAAGGGATGCCCGGAGCGGTACGCGAAGCCGAGCAACTGGCGGCCATGGACTCCCGCTACCTGCTTCTCCAGCAGTTCGCCAACCCGGCCAACCCGGAGATTCACCGCGATACCACCGCCGAGGAAATCTGGCAGGACACCGACGGCCGCGTGGACATCCTGGTCGCGGGGGTCGGAACAGGCGGAACGATCACCGGCGTTGCCGAGCTGCTCAAGTCGCGCAAGCCCACCTTCCAGGCGATCGCGGTCGAGCCGGCCGACTCGCCGGTGCTCTCCGGCGGCAAGCCCGGCCCCCACAAGATTCAAGGCATTGGCGCGGGCTTCGTGCCCGAGGTGCTGCGGACTGACCTTGTGGACGAGATCATCCAGGTGAAGCACGAGGACGCGGGCGACATGGCGCGACGTCTGGCGCGTGAGGAAGGCATTTTGACCGGTATCTCGGCCGGCGCTGCCGTATGGGCTGCCGTTCAGGTCGCAGCGCGGCCTGAGAACCAGAACAAGATGATCGTGGTTGTGCTGTGTGATACCGGCGAGCGGTATCTGAGCACATGGTTGTTTGAGAATGGTGATGGATAGCGCGGAGGCGACCCGAACGGTCCCCGCGCTGCTGTATACCGAGAAGATCAGTAAGCAAAGGAGAAACAATGAGAAGATGGCCAATCACTACTGCGCTGCTTCTGGCAGGCCTGGTTTTTGCAGTCGGAACGTCCACCGCCGCGGCACAACAGCAGGAGAACCAGGACGAAGGTCGGCAAGTGGGGAAAACCGCGCCTGCGGGGCCGAAGGCCGAAGGCGGCGAGCTGAAACCGCAGACCGTCTGTCCGATCATGGGCGGCAAGATTAACAAGAAGGTCTTCACCGACGTGGCGGGGTATCGCATCTACGCATGTTGCCGCTCGTGCCTGGCCAAGATCGAAGCCGATCCTGAGAAGGCCGTGGCCACGCTGAGAGCGAAGGGTCAGACGCCCGAGCTGCGCCTGGTCGTCTGCCCCCAATGCGGCGAGATCAAAGGTACGGCACAGTGCTGCAAGGCCGAGGCGGAGAAGTGCCCCAAGTGCCGTTTGAACAAGGGCTCGATCGGCTGCTGCAAAGACCTCAAGCCGACCGGGGAGAGACAGGATGTGCTGCTCTGTCCGAAGTGCGGCGAGGTCAAGGGCACTCCGAAGTGCTGCAAGGCGGATGCCCCGAAGTGCCCCAAGTGTGGGCGGAACAAAGGCGCTCCCGGCTGCTGCAAGGACTTGAAGCCAACCAGCGACGCGCAGGACGTGGTCATTTGCCCGAAGTGCGGCGAGGTCCAGGGCGCTGCGAAATGCTGCCAGCCGAACGCACCGAAGTGTCCCAAGTGCGGCCTGAACAAGGGTGCCCCCGGGTGCTGCAAGATTGATCGCTTCATAACAAACCAAGACTGATGAGAAGAGGGCCAGGGAACCCGCTCTCCGACGCCGGGGAGTGCTTGCTGGACAGTCTGCTGCTTGGGGCCGAGAATGCAGAACGACATGCCGGACAACCCCGCACGAGCAGACAGCCCCTCTGCCGGGCAAGGTCAACTTGCCGGGCTGGTTGCCGCGCTCTGCGAAGCCAGCGGCGGGCTCAGACGGCCGCCCGGGGGATGCACCGCCCGGCAACCATTGCCCTCACGTGACGTCGTGATCGAGATCGTCGAGGCGCTCCGGACGGTGCTCTTCCCCGGTTACTTCGGCACCTCGGAGCTGACCGCGGATAGCACCGCCTTTCACCTGGGCAGCACGCTGGACCGGGTCCAGCGCGGCCTGGAGGAACAGGTCAGGCGCGGGCTGTGCTTCGCCTGCGACAACCTAAGTTTGGACCCGCGCACCGACTGTGACGCCCGCGCCACTGCAATCACCCGGCAATTCCTCGCGCGGCTTCCGGCCACCCGCAGACTGCTGGCGACCGACGTTCAAGCGGCGTACGAAGGTGATCCGGCCGCGACCAGCCCGGATGAGGCCATCTTCTGCTACCCCGGCATGCTGGCGATCACGAACTATCGGCTGGCCCACGAGCTCCATTTGCTTGGCGTGCCGCTGATCCCGCGAATCATCACCGAGCATGCCCACAGCATCACCGGCATCGACATCCACCCGGGCGCGACCATCGGCGACAGCTTCTTCATCGATCACGGCACGGGCGTGGTCATCGGCGAGACGTGCGTGATCGGAAACCATGTGCGGCTCTATCAGGGCGTCACCCTCGGCGCCAAGAGCTTTCCGTTGGACAAAGACGGTAAGCCGATCAAAGGAGTCAAGCGGCACCCCAACGTCGAGGACGACGTCATCATCTACTCCGAGGCCACCATCCTCGGACCGGTGACCATCGGCCGCGGCTCGGTCATTGGCGGAAACGTGTGGCTCGTCCACGACGTGCCGCCCGACAGCCGGATCACACAGGCCCAGGCGCGCGAGAACCTTTTCGAACGGGGAGGCGGCATTTGAGGTGTTGAGTATCCGCGATCTCGTCGCAGGTGGGTCGTCACGCGAATCCCGGCCCGGTGCTCCATGGCTGTCAAGGTGCGCCACCGCCGCTGCTATCGCCGTGCGTTCCGTCAGGGCGACGGACCGGGTATCCTGGGGCTGGAGGGGTGGCCGGCTTCGCTGAGGTCGGTAACCGGCGGAACCTGGTCCGGAGGACGAATATGGCCTGGGAGTATAGCGAGAAGACCAAGCAGCTCTTCATGGACGCGGTGCACGGCAAGCCGGGCACCCACCTGGGAGAGATCGAGAATCCTGACGGGCTCGGCGAACACGGATCGATCGCCTGTGGGGATTCCTTGCGTTTCACTTTCCGCGTCGAGCGGCACGCCACGGACCCCACCAAGGACGTGATCGTCGAGGCGCGATACCTGACCTTCGGATGCACGTCAGCCATCGCTGCCTCGGAAGCGCTCTGTATTCTGATCGAGCGCGGGGGCTACACGCCAATCGAGGCCTTGAAGATCCAGAACAAGGACATCGTGGAGTTCCTCGAGGGGCTGCCGGAACAGAAGATCCACTGCTCCGTCATGGGAGCTGAAGCCCTGGAAGCCGCCGTGTTCGACTGGGCTCACAAGCGTGGCGTTGATCTGCGGGAGCTCGGCATCGACATCCACGCCGACGAACAGGAGGAGGGCCGCATCGTCTGCCAGTGCTTCTCCCTGAGCGAACCCTATATCAGGCGCAAGATCAAGGAGCTCAACCTGCGGACCATCCCAGAGATCACCAACGCCATCAAAGCCGGCGGTGCCTGCATGTCGTGTCATCACGTGCCCGGGGGGCTCCAGGACCTGCTCGACGAGATTTGGGGCGGAGACGGCAAGCGACCCGCGCGCGAGCCGAGCGGAGCCGCCGCGACGGCAACCCCGGGGGAAACACTGTCCCCTTATCAGTTCAGCAAGAAGATCGAAGCGGCCGTGGACGAGTACATCCGGCCGATGCTCCAGAAGGACGGCGGCGACGTGGAAATCGTCGACATCAAGGACAGTCTGGTTTATTGCCGGCTGAAAGGTGCCTGCGCGGGCTGCGCGGGGGCGGCCCAGACGCTGAAGCTCATGGTTGAGAAGACGCTGAAAGACGTAGTGGACGAACGCGTCAGAGTTATTGAGCTGTGACGTGGGAAGCAAGCGCATGAAGACCATCTATGCTGACAACAACGCGACCACGAGAATCGCGCCGGAAGTCTACGAGGCGATGGTTCCCTTCCTCACCGAGGACTACTTCAATCCCAGCTCGATGTACGAGGCGGCCCGCGGCGCCGCGGACGCGATCGCCCAGGCCCGCCGCGAGATCGCCGGACACTTCGGCCTGACCGACCCGAAGCAGATCCTTTTCACGTCCTGCGCTACCGAAAGCAACAACACGGCGATCGTGGGGACGGCCAAGGCCAACCCGAACCGGCGCCGGATCATCACGACCGCCGTGGAACACCCGGCGGTGCTCGAGGTGTGCGAGGACCTCCAGCGCAGCGGATACCAGGTGACCTTTCTGCCGGTGGACGGGGACGGCAATCTGGACGTCGACGCGTTTGTGCGGGCGCTTGGGCCGGATACGCTGCTGGTCACCGTTATGCACGCCAACAACGAGACGGGCGTGATCTTTCCCATCCAGGAGCTTGCGCGTTTGACCAAGGAGACCGACCCGACCATCGTCTTTCACACCGACGCCACTCAGTCCGTGGGCAAGCTCGCCATCGATCTGGAGGGGGACTACCGGCACGTGGATCTCCTGTCGTTCTCGGGCCATAAGCTCCATGCGCCCAAGGGCGTCGGAGCCCTGTTTGTCAGACGGGGCACGCCGTGCCGGCCGTTCATGATCGGCGGGCACCAGGAAGGCGGCCGCCGGGCGGGAACGGAAAACGTGCCGTATATTGTGGGGCTGGCCAAGGCCCTGACGCTGATGATGAAGAACCGCGAAGAGGATGAAGCGCGAATAGCCCGGCTCAGAGACCGCCTGCAAGCGCGCCTCGAAGAGCAGATTCCATACGTTCAAGTCAACGGCGGCGCCGCACCCCGGCTGGCCAACACGTTGAACATCTCGTGCCACTACGTGGAAGGGGAGGGGATGCTCTACCAGCTGAGCGCGCAGGGCATCTGCGCCTCAAGCGGCTCGGCCTGCACGTCGGGATCGCTCGAGCCATCCCACGTGCTGCGCGCTCTGAAGGTTCCGTTCACCGCGGTGCACGGCTCCGTCCGTTTCAGCTTCAGCCGGTACAACACCGAAGCAGACCTTGACCATATCATCGAAGTCTTCCCCGGGATCGTCGCCAACCTGCGCAACCTTTCACCCTACTGGGACACCAGCAAGAACATGCCCCGTCCCGACGCCGAAGATCTACTTCAGAGAACCCGCTAACGCGCGGCCCAGGTACGCGTCCCGTGTGGGCCCAGGCTCCGCGCAGGGTGCCACTGGCGGCTTGCCCGCCAGTGTGAACAGTTGCAGCGGCCGGCGCTCCATGTTATGCTCCGTGCGTCTTGTCCAACGGCGCCTGACCAAGTCTTTTGACCGGCGCGAGTTTGACCTATGCCGCAAAGCCCCTGTAATCCCGACACGGTCGATCTCACCGCGTGTTTGAGCAGCATTGCCACAAACGGAACCGCGACCGTAAGGGAGCGATGTCCGCCCCCGAACCGAACCGCGACCGTAAGGGAGCGCTGTCCGCACCCGAACCGGACCGCTTCCTCACGGGCGCGCCTCGGAAAGAGATTTCATCTTGCACGCTCTCAGTCCGATCGACGGGCTTTGACGTAACCCCGGGCGGGAGATTGTTATGCCGATCCGCACAAAACGCCGTGACAAACCGCGAGACAGAGCGCAACCTACAGAACCTAAAGGGCTTAGCGCTCCGCCGCAAAGTAGCGTCGGCCCCCCGCGGCCGACGTAGAAGGCGAGAAACCATGTTTCGGAACAGGCGCTCGACGGACAAGGCCCTTTCGCTCCGGCCTGTTAGCGCGCTTCTGCTATGCGATCCAGAGCCCTGTTATGCGGACAGGAAACCAGAATCCCGCATGTTATGCGGATCAAGCTAATCACTGGTAGGCGGTTTCGTGAACGAGATAGGTTCATCGTACAAGAGCCCGGATTCGGATCAACGGATGGTCCAGATCCAAATACGCAACTTCCGTTCGATTCGTGAGTCAACAATCGAACTGCGGCGCGGGCTCAACGTTCTCATCGGCCCGAACGGCTCGGGGAAGACAAATCTCCTCGCTGCCCTGATGTTCCTACGCGACGTCCTCACCTCCGGAGTGGCGCTGGCAATGGGCAAGGCTGGCGGCCCGCCTCACAACTTCTACCGCGGTAGTCGCGAGATGGGATTCTCCGTGTCTGGGTACTACGGCCACGTCCGGTTACGTCGCCGTAAGTTGCCCGTGAGCTTTTCTTGGGAGTTCTCGGTTGCTCAGCGGGGAACAGATCGCATCTCCGAGCTCAGCCGGCAAAGCTTTCGCCTTTTCGCTTATAAGGGCTCTCACGCCGTGGAACTCCTCTATGTCGGCGTCAGACGGCCTGTGAAGGGAAAGGCCAGCTATCGGACTCGGCTCATGAAGGAGGACGATCTGAGCCTTGGCCTATTCCTACAGCCTTACGGAAGGCGCCCATCTGGGCCAAAGGCTAAGATCTTTGATGATGTCAGGCGGTCCCTCCGTGAGCTAGCGAGGGCTGCAAGGAGCAGGGTGAACGTATCTCTTCTTCCTGGGCTGCAATCGATCCTCCCTCGTATATCGGCAGTCGTTCGCCAGCTAACGCTGCTCGACGAGTACAACATACATCCAGATGCGGCGCGTCAATCCACCGACCAGACTCCGCAAGCGATGATGGAGCCGGACGGCTCGGGTCTAAGCGAAGTTGTCAACGCTCTCTTAAACCGGGACTGGCATCGTATCGGCGTATCGCGCTCCTATCCGCATTTGCACTATCCCTCGATCTTCGAGTTCGGGCGAGGCTACACACACCATGTGTTGTTCAGCGAGCGGGAAGAACTATTCTACAGGTACGGAGGTCGCCGGGGGAGGCATCCCTTCGTCGGGGCGATCGAGAACATCACGGAGCATCTGGCGGCCGCGGTCAATTCGGTCGATTCCTTGAGTACTCGCATCGACCCTACGAACGGTCGTAGGTTTGTCGTATTCCATTCCGGCCAAAACGAGTTTCTCCCGGACGAGGTCTCGGACGGCACGATCAAGTGGCTTTGTCTGTTGGTAAGCATCTTCGTTCCTTCCTCGCGAACATATCTGCTCGAAGAACCCGAGAACTTCATGCACCCCTGGATGCAGCAGCGGCTCGTTCAAATCATGCGTGAGGAGTCAGGAAAAAAGAACCTCACGTTTGTAGTGTCGAGTCACTCCGCCACGATCCTGAATTCTACTAAACCTGACGAGATCGTCTTAGTCAACTATAAGGGGGGTTCCAGTCGCGTGTCTCGGGTGGAGAACCTGGACGAACTGAACCGATTCCTCAACGAATCACAGTTCGGTCTTGGCGACCTGTGGATTAGCGGCGACCTCGGTGCGGTTCCAGGTGGTGAATGAGCTCGCTTGGCGTAATCGTCGACGGTGTAGGGGACTATGCCGCTTTCCGAGAGCGCTTTGGGTCAACCGTTAGGGTAGTGAAGACGGACGGCCCGCGCGGTCACACGGTCGCCCCGGAGGTCCTCGTCGGATCAGCCCGTAAGCAGGTTTCGCTGCTGCGAGGCCGCGGATGTCGAGCCGCGATGATCGTAACCGACTATGAGGAGAGACGAGCTTCCTACACCGACTTCCGCAGAGCACTTAAGCGGGCGGTGGATCAAGCAGGTTTTGACATCCCGGTTTACGTAGCGGCACCGAACATGATGATCGAGAACTGGTATATCGCTGATGTCGAGCAGCTCTCAAGGAAGCGAAGCTTCCTAAAACCGAAGCTTCGACAGAAGAAGTACGAGGGTCGCCACGGCAAACGAGAACTTCGACGCCTCTTTGTGAAGGGAATTCAATACAGCGAAGTGCGCCATGGGCCGAAGCTCTTCCCCCTGATACGTAAGTCTGTTGCGGCCAGAAATAGCGCTTCCTTCCTCGAGTTCACCAAGGAGTTCGAGCTCGCGAAACAGTCATGACGGACGCGAGACCGCCTAACAAGAGGCTGCAGCGGACCGGCAACAGCGCGTTCGAATTGCGGTTTGGTGGCCTTCCGGCATCAACCCCGGGTGGCTGTGCAACCTCCGGCGCCCTGCTGGGGGCAGCTGAGCGCCCGGTCCGTTCCCGGCGTCCGCAGGTCTCGCTCAGCGACCTGTTGAGGTCGAGGATCAGCTTGTCCAGGGAGCGGCGTTGGGCAGCGCGGTCAATCGACTTCCGCGGCGCGTCCATCAAGCGGTTCAGGTTCTTCCGGGTCGTCAGAATCTTCGTCTCGAAGCGATTCGTGGCGGTCGTGGCGCGTCGGCCCGGCCCGCGGCTCGGCAGGAGCCTCGCCCTCCCCTTCGGCGGGTGCCACGGGCGGCTTGTGCGCCCGTGCCCAGAACGTCTGTGCACGCAGACACACTGGCAGGCAAGCTGCCAGTGGCACCCCGCGCGGGGTCGCTGCGCAGACGCTCGGTCGCGAAGACCGCTCTAACCGGGACTATTCATACCGCAGAGAGCGCGGAGAGCGCAGAGTGTTGTTGAGACAGAA
>CAZDTB010000137.1:0-10254 GCA_964508075.1 uncultured Planctomycetales bacterium | reverse complement strand
TACCCGCCGAAACGCACAGTTCCCCACGGTCATGCCCACTGAGACCCTATCCCATAACTCCTGTGGGACCCTGTGCGACCGGTCTCCGACCGCTCAAAGAGACCGGTCAGAAACCTGTCCCACACTCATGCGATGGGCACTAATATGCCCATTTAGGAAACGCCGCATGCAGCGAGTCTTCGACTTCCTTCGCTCGGACGACATCCCCCCGGTCGCCCGCCGTGCTTTCGTGCTCGAGCGGGCTCATTACATCGGCTGGGCCCTCGTGCTCGGCGCGATCGAGGGAAACCTCGCCGGCATCGTCGTCACCAAGACCTTCCACGCCTCGGGAATCCTAGCCAGCGTCGTCTGGGCCGCCCCGATCTTCATGATGTCCATCAACATCCTCTGGGGCGTCGTTATCCGCGGGCGCCCACGCGTCCCGCTCCTGGTGTTGCTGACCGCCTGCGCCGCCCTGCTGGTCTCCTCGATCAGCTTCACTTCGCCCGACTGGCAGCCGTGGGGTGGCTGGATCTTCGCCGGCCAGATCGGCCTCACCCACCTCTTCGTCACCGGCATTGTCACGCTCCGCTCTTCCATCTGGCAGGTCAACTACCCCCACTCCCACCGTGGCCGGATCGTCGGCCGCCTGCAGACCATCCGCTTTCTCTTCGTCCCGCTCTCCGGCGTAGCCGTCGCCGCTGCCTTCGACACCAACCCCGCGTATTACCGCCTCGTTTACCCGGGCGCAGCGCTGCTCGCCCTACTCTCACTGATACCGCTGCGCCGCTTCCGAATCCGGCGCGAGCGCCGCGAAATTCGCGAGTACCAACGGCACCTCACTCAGACCGCCGGCATCGCCGGCACCCGCACGGGACTGTGGACCGGCGTCAAGGAAGCCGGCTCGATCCTCCGCCACGACCACGCCTTCCGACGTTATATGGCTGCCCAGTTCACGCTCGGCTCGGCCAATTTCTTCACCGATCCGGTTCTCCTGGTCATCGTCACACGTCAACTGGGTTTGGACTACCTCCCGGCCAACCTGATCATGGCGATCATCCCGGGGGTCTGCTCCTGGCTGGCGATCCGCTTCTGGGCGCCGTATTTCGACCGCGTCGGCGTACTGCGCTTCCGCGTCGTCAATTGCGCCGTGTGGGTCGCGGCGTACGCGTGCACGGCCGCCTCGATGCTGATTATCGGAACAAACGCGTCGGCGCATTTCGGGATCGTCATCGCGATTCTCGTGCTGGCGCGCATCCTAAAGGGGATCGGCCACGGGGGCGGGATCATCGCCTGGAGCATTGGGCACCTGCACTTCGCCCGCAGGAACCAGGTCGACCTTTACATGAGCATCCACGTCGGTTTCACCGGCCTGCGCGCGCTCTCGATGCCCTTCCTCGGGCTGCTCGCCAACCACCTGCTCGGCAACGCTTCCTTCGCCATCGCGATCGCGATCGCATTTGCCGCCCTGTTGCTCTACCGCCGGCTCGCCCACCAGGATCCCGGACCCACGCGGGGAGGCGAGACGGAAGCCCACCGACGCGACGCCACCACCAGCGCCAACATCACCTGACCCGCGCAGCCGCGCTAATCCCGATCGTTTTCGCCCGCATCCGCACTTTTCCAACCGATTAGCGGTTGCCTTGGATTTCCCAACGTGGTAAAAAACCATTGTGGAGAGAGGAGAGGAACACTTCCCCGGCGAGCGAATTGATCAACCAATCGATTCTTCTGGCGGTGTTCACTCTTTGGCCGAGGACAGCTCGTATTAATTGACGCGTCTCAGCGAAACATCCGCGCAACAGCGAACAGCGCGGTCAGCTTTGTTAAGGAGTTGAGCTTCTAGTTACTTGGGCACGGCGCGCGTCGCCGCTACGCGTGACCAACGCTTCCGGTTAGCGGCATTGCACAGGAGGAGTAAGACAATGCGTAGCTTGGTAAGTCTGTTAGCCGTTGTCAGCCTTTGCTGCTTCGTCACCTCGGCCAGCGCCGACACTTATGGCTGGGAAGACGGCCTCGGAACCGTCCTGGCACTCTACGGCACCGGGGACCCGCCGATCATCGCGACCAACGTCGGCGCGCCCGATCCGATCCACACCGGCGAGCGCAGCCTCAAGCTCGAGGACAACTCGCCCAGTGGAACGCCGCAGGCCTATGTCGCCTGGATCACCGGCCTGACCGACGGCGACATGGTCACGGGCAGCTTCTGGCGCTACGACGTCACGCCCGGCGTCTCACCGTCGGTCCGAATCTGGGCGCACTGGAACGATGACCCGCTCGACATTAACGGCTACAACGGCAGCGCTGGCGGAAACGATGACTACGGTCCCAGTGAAGGCTGGGATCAAACCTCTTGGGACTGGACGGTCGCCGATGGTCACACCGGGCTGGTCATCGAGGCCCGCACCTACTCCGTCCCGGGCGATACGGTCTGGCTTGACGACCTCGAGGTGATTGCCCCGGAAGGCGCCACGATCATCCTGGTTCCCGAGCCCGCCAGCCTCGCGCTGCTGGCGCTCGGCGGTCTGGCACTGTTGCGCCGTCGCTAAGCGGCGACCCCAACGCGTTCCCCACAGGGGAACGGTGTTGTTTTCATAGTACGGGCGGGCAGCAGCCGCTGCCTGCCCGTTGTCTTACCGGCCGGGCACCTCCATTCGCCCGGGATTGCCCACGAGCGCCCCCAACCCCCTCCCGCACCGTCCCCCCCCGTCCCCCGGCAACACCAGGAACAGCCCCACGCGAGTCAGTTCCGGCGGCGTCCATTGCGCGAACATCTGCTTCGTCGTTTCCTTCCCGATCACTTCCGCACTGACCAGAACCGTGTAACCCCGATCACGCAGCCCGCTGATCATCCGTCGCAGCTCTTCCTGCCCAAACCGCTCGCGGAACACCAGCACGCGCACGTCCGTCCGGCCGGCGTCAACCCAATAGAAACACCGCAGGCGCTGCGCACGCCAGTACCCCGCGATAATCGCCGAGTTGTCCGGCAAGGGCGTCCGCCTCACCAACGCCCCCAGCTCCAGACGTTCGCGCTCGATAGGCGTCCTGAAATCCACCACCGTGAAATTGCTCAACAGCAAGAATCCCGGCACGACCAGACACGCCAACTGATACGCGAGAGACCTACGTCTCGGCTTGGCGCTTCCGATGGACCCCACCGTCGATCGGGTCGAGACTCCCAAACCGACCAGGACCGCCAGCCCGGCCAACCCCGGAAGCGTGAAGTGCAGGTTGTCGACCGGATGCATATGCAGGTAGTAGACCAGGTTCCCGACAAACAACCCCACCCCCAACAGCACCGCCCACCGCTGCCGGCGCCAGCGTGCGATCCCCAGCACTGCCAGCAACAACCCGAGCACGCCGATGCTGGTTCCCCGTCCTTGCTCGCGCTGTCGGAACGCCACCCGCGGGCTGGCCGCCGTCTCCGCTTCCGAAAACCGATCCCCCAGCGCCCCCATGCCGCTCAACAGCCAGGTGTACTTGTTCAGATCCCACCCGACGCGTTCCCACGAGAACGTGGTGAAGTCCGCCCGCCCCGCCCCGCGCAGACCCGCACTGTAACACATCGCCTCCCACAGTTGCTCCCCGAAGGACAGTTCTGAAAACCGCGGGCCAACTTCCAGGATTTCATCCCGCAAGGCATCATCCCGCGCGTGCAGTAGCGCCGGTCGCTCACGAACCATATAGAAGCAAATCGTGAAGACAAACGGCAGCACCGCCAAGAGCAGCGCCGTCCCTATCCGCCTCGGGCTCAGCCGCACGCGCTGGCGGAATCCCAGCCACAACCCGACCAGCGCCGGCAGGATCAACACCTCCGACAACCGACCGCCAACACACACGCCCAACAGCAGTGCGCTCAGATAGAGCCAGCCCCCCTTGTTGCTCGTCAGGAACCTGACCGCCGTGTAGATCCCCAACAGCAGAAACATTCCGTAGAAAACATACACTTCCGCCACGACGCTGTGCATCCAGTAGATCGAGCTGAACGCCAGGGTCAGGGCGGCGACGAGCCCGGGCAGAATCTGCCCGGTCAGCCGGTGCACCGTCCCGTGCAACGCCAGCGCCCCCACCACGCCGCAAACCGCCTGCATAAGGTTGATCCGCCAAGCGAGGTTGGGCCCGATCGGCAACATGCTGAACAGCTTGCCGAGCACGACCTCCAGGGCATAGCCGGGCGGATGGCAAACGCCCAGCAGCGCGGACATCAATTGCATTTCGGCTGAATCGCCGACGCGCACCCCCGGGTAAAGCGTCGCCAGGTATACACCCCCGAGCACGATCACCAGCAGGATCCACGCCGGCCGGTTGCCTCGCGCTCCCCGCGGCGCGCCTGCCACCGACGCCCGTTCTCCCCGGCTCGTCATGCTACGTTTCCAGCCGCTCGAAGTGACGCACGCCCATCCACAGGGCTGCCGCGGCAACCACCCCGCCCAACCCCACCAGCCCGGGCAACAACAGCCAGCCGCCGGTGGTGAGCGTGCCGTGAACCGCGTGCGGCTTGGCCATCATGTTAAAGGTCAGCCACCCCACGCCGGCCATCTCCAGACTGACGAACACCATGCTCACGATCAGATTCAGCGTCCCGCCAAACCCCGAAGCGATCCGCGCCGGGTTGCGGTTGTTGAGCACCGGGAAACGAGCCCCCAACCCGATCGACAGCCCCGACAACCCCACGCAGATCCCCAGACAGATCGACACGTTCATCCACGCATGCGCCGCTGGCAGGTCCAGCATCCGCACGGCCAACCCCATCACCGCGCACGCCGACAGCCCCGTGACCGTCAACGCGAACAGAAACTTCACCAACAGTAACGTGCCGCGCCGAATCGGCAACAGCTCCACCAGCCACAATTGCTGACTCTCCAGCGACAGCAGCGGATAGACGAAACGGCTCGTGAACGTCGCCAGAATCAGGCTCACCGTCGTCAGGTTCAGAAACGCCACCAAACCCTTGAACTGCGGGTTGTCCAGGTCAACCGGCATCCGCCGCAGGTTCAACACGTAGATCACCAGCAGCCCGAACATGATCAGCATCTGGCTCCACTGCTTGGCGTCCCGGGCAAAAGCACGCAAGTCTTTCAGCATCGCCAGCCGCAGCTTCCTCGGCAGATAGAAGAACAACCCCCAGCACACCGCCTCGGTCAGCCACCCGCGTCTGATCGTCGGCTGGAAGCGCCCCTGCTGGGCTCGGCTGTAGGCCTCCGACCATGAACGCCCCAGCAGGTTGACCGTCACCCACGACAGGAACGCCCCGTTACCCAGCACCACCAGGAGGTAAAACAGGCTTTGCCCCACATCCTGGCGCATCGCGCCGACGATGCCCTTGGCAGTCCACGTGCTCGGGAACAGCGGCTGCTTGACCATGCCGATCTGCTTGAAGACCACCTGCAACCACTCTTTGGATTCCAGAGCGGTCTCGGAGATGCTCGAGAGCCAGTAGACCGCCGCCAGAATCACCTGGCAGCCCGACGAGATGGCGATCGCCAGCGGTCGGCGGGGCGCCCACATCGCCACCACCCACGCGGCCAGCAGCCCCAGACAGGCCGGGATCGCGACGAATCCGAGGAAGTGCCCCAGAAACAGCGGGTAGTAGTACCACTGCACGCTCCCGCTCCGCGCGACCGCCAGCATCAACGGCACGCCCAGCAGCAGAAACGACCAGCTCGACAGGGCGATCCCCTCGAACCACTTGATCAGCACCACCTCGCGTGCCCGCAGCGGCATCCCCAACAGAAAGCCCGCCTCCTCACGCCCATAAAGACTGCTGAAGGTCAAGATCGCGTTCGAAAACGCCAGCATCACGGCCAGCACCAGGAAGAAATGCACGAACAGATGCTGATCGGCCACCACCCCCACCAACCCCCAGCCGTGCACGTGTTCCAGAATCCGCGACAGCAACAGGTACAGCGCCGCCCAGATCAACACCAGCAGCACCAGCACCAGGAACGTCCGCCCGGGTGCCTCGCGCAACTGCTGGTCGACCAGATTGCGCAACTGCGCCGCCCGGCAGCGCGCCAGCAACCACAAACCGCCCCCCCGTGCTGACTGGTCGACCACCATCTCACTCATGCTTCAAGCCCGTGGGGCTGATCCCGGCGCTCACGCTCTGCCCCGCTCCGGCGCGCCGGCATCTCCGTTCGCCTTACCATCCCCGTCGGTCAAATGCAGGAAGACATCTTCCAACCGTCCCTCCGCCGACGCCAGCGCCCGCAGCTCCGCCAGCGTCCCCAGTGCGCTCAGCCGCCCCTCGTTGATGATCCCGATTCGATCCGCGACCGCCTCGGCCACGTCGAGCGTGTGCGTGCACATGAAGACCGTCCCGCCACCATCAGCGATCTCCCGAAAGATCGTCTTGATCACGCGAATCGTCCGCGGATCCAGCCCGACGATCGGCTCGTCCACCACCAGCACGCGCGGCGCGTGGATCATCGCCGCCGCCAACGCCACCTTCTGCTTCATTCCGTGGCTGTATGATTCCGCCAACTGATCGAGAAACGCCTCCATGTCCAGCCGCTCGATCAACTCCGCCAGCCGCTGCTCGCCCAGCTCCGGCGGAACCCCGTAGACGTCCCACGCGAAGCGAATGAACTCCCGCCCGGTGAGCTTGTCGTACAGAAACGGCTGATCCGGGACGTAGGCGATCTGCTGCTTGATCCGCCGACCCCGCTGAGCCATGTCTTCCCCGCACACCCACACCCGGCCGGTATCCGCCCGCAGCAACCCGGTGGTCATCTTCAGCGTGGTCGTCTTGCCCGCCCCGTTCGGCCCCAGAAACGCGAAGATCTCACCGTAGCGCAGCTCCAATGACAAATCGATCACCGCTCGCTTGTCGCCATAGCTTTTCGATACGTTGCTCAGGCCTACGCTCACGTCGCGGCTCGCGGGCCGGCCGTCGTCCCGCCGATCCGATCGTAGCTGCACCGGGCGTACTCGTTCGCGTCGCATCCTGGTTATCTCGGCATCGCTTCGCGCAGTTCCTGCTGGCGCAGCGCATCGTCGTACGGCTCGTCCACCAGCGTCAGCGTGCCCAACAGCGGCAAGTCAAACTCCTGTCGAATCACGCGACCATCCAGCGTGACCCACGCGCGGAGCTTCTCGGTCTCGAGCACGAAGGCTTGAACCGGCGCTCCGTGATGCACGACCTCTTCCATCCGGGCCACCCGCACCAGCACTCCGTCGGTCATCATGTTCCGGGCTCCCCAGTCGGGAATGATCCCGGAGAGCGGATTCAGCAACTCGAGCCGCCAACTCCGCCCAACATACAGCCCGGTCAGGCTCTCGAACGGGCGGATCACGTCGCCCATCGCACGGGTGGCGTGCGCCGGCAACTGGAACTTGCCGCGCCGCTCCCCGACCTGCCACTTGCAGGCGAAATCATCGGGAAGATAGAACTCCCCCTCCAGCTTGATGGTGACGCCCAGACCGAAGACGTGCACGCGCAGCTCGTCAAGCCCCACGTCTTCGTGGAAGTTCAGGTGCGTGTCGATCCGCACCGCCTTCAGTTCCGTATCCACCGGCAGGTGCGGCGCCTTGATCACCGTCCGGTGGCGAACCGAGACCAGATCCCCGCTCCGCGTGCTGCGCGTCCAGGAATGCCCGATGCAATGCCGCTCTCGATCGTAGATCCCGAACTGGACGTTGAGCTCATCCCCCGGCCCGAGTTGCAGCGCCCGCGACTCCGGCGGCTCACCCGCCAGCCAGTCCGGCAAAACGTCCCGCATGAGCAACGCGGCGTTGACACTCAGCATCAACCCCAACGTCGCAATCCCGATCCAGCGGTTAATCATGCCCAGCCACTCACCGTCGCGCGCATCGGCTCGGTCCATCCCATTCTACGAACCTCGATCAAGCGGGGTCAATCAACTCCCGCTTCGCTCGGCGTCGGGACCACTCCGGGAATTGCCGCAACCCATCTGAATCTGACAGGCATCGCCCTCGCGGGCCGTCCTCAACTTAATGGGGCGTTCCGCACCAGATCCGCAAGCCACCGCCACGCGACCGGTGCCCGGTGCCACTGGCGGCTTGTCCGCCAGTGCCCTTTCACGGCGCTTCGACCGACCCCTGCCGTAACACGGCGAGCACTGACTGCGGTACGGTCCGCTGTTTCACCGTACAATGCTGCCATGGGATCACTTGATCGACGTCTGGATGACCTCAAGCACGCCGGTCGCCATGCGTCTGCCCGAACGCCCGCGCCGCCAAAAACCGTTGCACGCTCTCTCAGCGATGTTGTCGGCGGCCGTCGAGCGACGTACCAAGGGATTCCCTTCTGGCACCTCGCCGTCCCCTTCGAACGAATCTGCGGAAATCTCTCTTTTCCCGCCAGAGCCTTCACCGAGCCGGTCGAATGCGAAGTCGCCCGCGACGAGTTCACCCGACTCGACCCCGCCACGACGCTGGTCATGGACATCGAGACCGGCGGCTTCTCCGGGACGCCGGTCTTCCTGATCGGGGTGGTCGCGCTGGACTCCCGCCCGCTGCACGTCGAGCAATGGCTCGCCTGCGACTATCCCGAGGAGCAGGCCATCCTAGGTCGCCTGGCCCGCTGGGCCCGCAAACGCCCCTGCTGGGTCAGCTTCAACGGCAAATCCTTCGACGCCCCGTTCGTGCTCGACCGCGCCACGATCTACGGCATCGACCTGCCGCCCCCGCAGATCCACGTCGACCTGCTGCACTTGGCCCGCCGGCGCTGGCGCGGCCGACTCCGCGACTGCCGGCTCGAGACGCTCGAACGGCACATTCTCGACCGCACGCGGGTCGGCGACGTGCCGAGCTGTGACGTGCCCGACCTTTTCCATCACTTTATCCGCACGCGCAACGCGGCGGTGCTGCGACCGGTGCTGGAACACAACCGGATCGACCTGGTCAGCAGCATCGAGCTTCTTCTGCGACTTTCGCGCACTAACCTCCGCCAGCCGCTATGATCTGGGAAAAGAGTTGATCCGACCGCACCGATTTGGGGACTCAAAGAATGACGAAAAGCCGAAACCTGCCTGGCCCGCTTCAACTGCTGGTTATCCTCTGGCTCGCGACCGCCGCCTGCCTCGCTCAAGAAGACACTTCCGCCGCCGCCGGCAAGCCACTTTTCTCCGCCGACGCTTACGTGGCGCACATCCGCTACCTGGCCAGCGACGCGCTCGCCGGCCGTTTGCCCGGCACGCCCGGCGGCCAGGCCGCCACCGAATACATCGCCGATCAGTTCAAGAAGCTGAGCCTGAAGCCAGGCGGGGTCGACGGCACGTACTTCCAGCCGTTCACCATCCGGCGGCTCAAGCAGCTCCACGAAGACCAGGCCGCCTTCAACGTCAGCGGCCTCGCGCACGACTGGCAAATCCGCACAGACTGGATCCCGATGCCGTTCTCCAAGGTCGGCAGGATCGAGGGCCCGCTCGCGTTTGCCGGCTACGGCATCTCGGCCCCCAAATTCGACTACGACGACTACGCCGAGTTCGACGCCAAAGACAAGGTTCTGCTGATCCTCCGTCACGAACCCAAGGATGAAGACCCCCACGCCGCTTTCGGCGGCGAAACGCCCTCCCGCCACGCGCTGTTCTCCAAGAAGGCCCGCGTCGCAGCGGAGAAGGGTGCCAAAGGTTTGCTGATCGTCAACGCTCCCAACCGCAGCCCTGACAAGGACCAGCTCTACCCCTGGCACGATTGGGACACGACCCAGTCCTACTCGTTACCGATAGTGCATATCTCACGTGAGATCGCCGGGGCGATCCTCCAAAAGGCCGCAATGCCCGACCTCAAGACCCTCCAGGAGAAACTCGACCAGGACCGCAAACCCCTCTCGAGCAACCTCGAGGGAATCACCGTCGAGATCGAGACCGGTCTGGAGTTCGTCGGCGGCCGCAACGTGCTCGGCCTGCTGGAAGGCAACGGCAGCAGCGACGAATTCGTCGTGATCGGCGCCCACCACGACCACCTCGGCGCTGTACCGAAACACGATGGCAACCCGGACGAGCCCGTCATCCACAACGGTGCCGACGACAACGCCTCCGGCACCGCCGGCGTGATCGAGCTCGCCCGCGTGTTCGCCGCCGGGCCCCGCCCACGCCGCAGCATCCTCTTTATGACGTTTGATGGCGAAGAGCTCGGCCTGCTCGGGAGCCACTACTTCGTCGATCACCCCACCATCGAGCTCGAGAAGACCGTCGCCATGGTCAACCTCGACATGATCGGCCGGCTGAATCTTGATCATTTGGCCATATACGGCATGGGCACGGGCAAGGAATTCGGTCTTGGGTTCCCCCGCTTCAAGCCACATTGGCG
>CAZDTB010000136.1:0-10329 GCA_964508075.1 uncultured Planctomycetales bacterium | reverse complement strand
GGTCTCGGCTACCACACGTCTGCTCGACATGGGCGTCGAGCCGTTCCTGATCTCCAGCGCGGTCGAGGGTGTGCTGGCCCAGCGCCTGGTGCGGACGATCTGCCCGAACTGCCGCAAGCCCTGGGCGCCGGAAGACGCCGACACGCTGCCGCCGGACTTTGGCTACAACAAGAGCGACAAGTTGTACTACGGCACCGGCTGCCGCGATTGCCGCAACACCGGCTTCTCCGGCCGTCGGGCGGTCTACGAGCTGCTTGGCTTCGATGACGAGCTGCGTGAGATGATCCTGCAACGCCGCTCGGTGGCCGAGATGATCCCGGTCGGCCAGAAAAGCGGCATGCGCCTGCTACGCGACGAAGGCTGGCGCGTGGTCCGCGCCGGCCACACCACGCCGCAAGAGGTTCTCCGGTCCACGAAGGCGTAGGCGGGGAGAGGATCCGAGGATTCCAGGATTCGAGGATTCCGGGATTTGAGAAGGTAGCGGCCGGTCTCCGTGCCGGCCGTCTTCGCATATGTAGCGGCGGGGGAGTGTCGAATAGCGAATGGCTAATAGCTAATGGCGAATGGCCTGCGCCACGTTTTCCTGAACCCTGAACCCTGAACCCTGAACCCTGAACCCCGAACCCCGAACCCCTGAACCCTATCCCGTCGCCTCCTCGACGATGCGGATCTCGTCGTCGGTCAACCCGTACAGCTCGTAGACGAGCTGGTCGATCTGCCGATCCGTCGCGTCGATCTGCCGCTGAATGGCCGTTGCCCGCGCAGCCTGCGGTGTGGACGTCTTGGCTTTGCCTTGACGTTTGGCGCTCTTGTGCTAAACTTGAAGTAATCCAGGAAACTGGAGGTTGATCGCCCGTGCAGGGCGAGCGTGGAGAAGGCCTGCGAGGGCCTTTTTCATTGGGGCGAGAGCCGGCCTGCAGGTTGGCGGGCCCAGCGCTCGGACCACGAAAAATGCGTGGCGGACAGCGCGTCCTGGGCCGATCTGTGGTATACTTCTAGCGGACAGTAACCGGTCCCCGTTGGCCGGTTTCTTGAATGGACAGGAGTACCTGTCGGCGACGGCGGCCCTCGGGCCGCCGTTGTTTTATGGGAACGCCAGCAATGCTCGAATATTCGGGGCCAGGGTGAGATATGCCGGGTTCTCCCAGTCCTGATTGACGAATGCTCGCCCGATTGGGTACGCCGCCAGGTCGGCCAACTCAAGACCGCTGACCGCCCGGGACTTCCGTACGAAATCGATTCGCTCGGGGAAGACCCGGCTGACCGTAGAAGGGCGCCGGGTCTGAACACTCGGCGCGCCGTAGCTGGGCAGTCCATGCTCACGGAAGAGCTGGTATTCGGCGTGTAACTGCTTGTCTTCCGACTTGCCGCGTTTCTCGGCCACGATCTTGACGACATTCGGGCGCCAAGGCCCGGGCGTACCGGGAGGACCGCAGACCAGGCTCAGCAGTTGACCGAGCGAGACATCGTAGGGATTCGGGGCGAAGATGTAGCCGCGCGCCAAACGAGCTTTGCGAATGATGACGACGTACAGCCGCACACGTAGTGAACTATAGAGGACGTTGAGGTCCTCGTAGAAAGCCTGTCGTCGCACGGGGTTTTTCAGGAACCCGAACGGTCCTTCCCACCTGCGAATGTCCCGGGAATGGAGGACCGCGTCGAGCGGCAGGGCATGACACCGTTTAAGTTGCTTGACGCGCGGCACCAGCGTCTTGCCGTAGTATGTTTCCCCCACGAGCAAACCGACCAGGACAAACACCGGCCAATTCGGGTCGACATGTTTCATGTCGTGCGTGCCGGACTCATCCATGTACAAGTGGTGTCGCGTCCGCGCGATCATCGCTCGGTCGCCTCTTCCACGATCTTGATCTCGTCGTCGGTCAGCTCGTACAGCTCGTACACCAGCCGGTCGATCTGCCGATCCGTCGCGTCGATCTGCCGCTGAATCGCCGTCTGCTCTACCGGCGTCTTCGCCGCCGAAAGCTGCTGGTGCAAATCGAGCATTTGTTGGACGAGGGAGACCATGAGGTCGTGCTCCCTTTGGTCGGGCTCCCCGCAGAGCGGGAAGTCCTCCAGGTATTGGCCAAAAAACCGAAGGTAGGCTTCCCCCGGTCCCTCCAACGCCGCTCAGGTCTCGCGGAAGTGGAAGTAGGCCAGCTTTGAGTTCAGCAAACCCAGCAGGAATAGGTCATCACTTGGTATGAAGTAGACCGTGTTCGCCCCGAAATGGCCGCCGGTATCTAGCGCGAAGCGGCATTCAGTTGCGATGTCGGGAAATACTATCTTTGGCGATTCGAGGAACCCCTTGTACCCGTACTGCGGCTGCTGCAATTCGTACCAGGCCTGTTTGGTCGCCCGTCGCTCAAGTCGCTTCTTGAATTGCCGAGGGTGCTCGATCACGGTCGGGTACGGCGACATGTCAACCCCGTGATATGTGTAGATCAGATAGTCTCCCGAGGGCTGCACGGAGTACCGGCGAATGTTCCTGCCCTGGAGAAATGGCCGTATGATGGCCTTGGCCGCCGGATCTCGCGCGAGGATGTTGCGTCTCTGCTCCGGGGAGATCACAAACGCGTCTGTGAGACCCGAGACGACGCCTCTGCATATTCGAGGGGTTATCCTGGTAGCAAGAGGCGCTCCCCGCGCGCCCAGCTGTTCAAGGATCGCGGCCCGTTCAGGCCGGTTCAGGCGCCATCCTTCGGGCGTCAATGCACCCTGAGGGACTTCATAGGCGCCAGGACTGGCCACACCCTCCAGGTCCTGGCTGCCGCCCTGTAGGGTGACGAACGGATCCTTTTCGGGTGGAGGACAGTAGGTGACCGGCGTATCCCCTATGCACTTTGAGGTTAGCAACACGATCGTACGCACCGTTGCCCCGGGGAACACCGGAAGCCCTGCCAGATCGACGATCCGTTCGATGTTCGCTGTACGCGAGAGAAGCTCGCGCACCTTTCGGCCGTAATTGGCGCGCAAGAACTTGTTGGACACGATCATGCCGAAACGCCCACCCTCGCGTAGCACTTCGTGCTCGCGCTCGATGAAATACACGTAGAGGTCGGTTCGCTCGTCGTGAACTAGGTACTTGTGGCGCAGGTAGTCCTTGAGTTCCTTGAATGCCTCCATGCGAATGTACGGTGGATTTCCGATGACGGCGTCGAAGCCGGAAGAGGGATCCGGGGTCCGGGACTCGGGGTCCGGGGTTCCGGTCCCGGGACCCGGGGCCCGAGTCCCGAACACCTGCGGAAACTCGGCGTGCCAGTCGAACGCGTTGATGCGCAGGCGCTCCTCCTCGTCGAACATGCTGAGCTGCCGGCCCTCGTAGAAGTCCGGGCCGATCAGCGAGTTGCCGCACTTGATGTTGTCGCTCAGGTCCGGCAACGCCCGCTCGTGGAACAGACGCAGGTTGCTGCCGATCGTCTCGGCCGACTCGCCCTCCAGCACCTTCAGCAGCAGGCTGAGCTTGGTGACCTCGACCGCCTGCGGGTCGATGTCCACGCCATAGATGTTGTTGAGCAGGATGCGTTTCTTTTCCTGGATGGTGAGTCGCCACTGGCCGCCGGCGCCCTGGTAGATGCGGTCGGTGTGTTGCCGTGCGCCGGCAGGCGAGACGCCTGCCCTACCCTCTACCTGGCTGACGTACCAGTCGCGGTGCCAGTCGAGGAGATGCTGATACGCTCCCAGCAGAAACGAGCCGGAGCCGCAGGCGGGGTCGAGGATGCGGAGGCGGGAGACCGGGGCTAGGGGCTTGGGGCCCGGGGCTCGGGTTTTTTTCTGAGCGCGCCGATGAGCGCGTTGAGGAGCTGGCCGACGCGCTGGGCCAGCTCCCATGTTTCGAGCACGTCCTCCCGCTTCAGGTAGTCCAGCCGAACCGCCAGCGTCAGGTGCGTTTCCAGTTCTGCCAGCGAACCCCTCGCCACCGACAGGTGGTGAACGTAATCGCCCCGGTGCAGGCGGGCGTGGCCCTCGGCTATGTTGGCCGGGATCGAGACCGCCGAGCGTTGCGTCTGGCTGCTGAGTCCGAAGCGTTCCTCGCTGGGCAGGACCCTGGTCAGCCGATAGACCGCTTCCACCAGGTCCATCGCCCGCTGCCACGCCTCCAGATCGCGATAGTGCTTGATCGCCATTCGGTGCGCCTCCTGAATCGCTCGCTTGCCCATCCGAGTCCCGAGCCCCGAAACCCGGGACCCGTTCTTCCAGCAGCTTGCCGACGGTGTGCTTGACGATGTAGTCGACGATGTAGGTGGGGGTGTAATACACGCCGCCGGCCTTGCGGACCTCCGGCTTCTCCTCGACCTTGGCCTGCCCGCCGCGCGTCAGGCGGATGACCTTCCCGAGGAACTGCTCGTAGACGTGTCCGAGGATCTCGGGCGGGAGCACGTAGAACTCGTAGGGGCTCTCGGGGTAGTACAGCCCGCCGATGATCTCCTTCAGGACGCGGTCGTCGAGCTTGAGCGCGAGGGTGAGCTCGTCGGCCGGCTCGCGGCCGCGCTCGGGCGTGAAGTAGAACAGGCTGGAGTTGTAGCGCTCGTCGGCTCGGCGAAAGAGCTCGCCGAGACGGGCGTAGACGGCGGCTCCGTTTAGCAGCGCCTGGAGCTGTCCGTAGGGCTCGATCCCGCGGTCCTCGCACATGCGGAGGAAAATGAGGCGGTCGATGGTGCGTTGGACGGCGAAGTTCAGCTCACGCACCGAGAGGCCCTTGTTCCGCAGCGCGAAGTTGCGCGCGATCGCGTCGCGCCAACCCTCGATCTCCCTGAGGAACTCGGCGTCGACCTCGGCGGTGCCACGTTTGCGCCGCCCAGACTCGGCGTACTTGTCGAACGAGCCCTTCAATACTGCGTCGCGCGAGAAAACCGCGGCCAGCTCGTCCCAGCGCTCGGCGTACTCGGTGTACTGCAAGTACATCGTCCGCGCCTGGGAGGGCTTGTCGTTCTTGTGCGGGCGCACGCGGCAGTCGTAGACGGCCAGCTCCTCGAAATCCGTCAGGATCGAGAGCGGCAGCTTGGCCGACCACGCGTAGCGCCGAAGCTGAAACGCCGGCTCGATCGCGTCCTTCAGCGGGACGGCCGGTTTCTTCGCTTCCAGGAAGAATTTCCGCGTGCCGCCGATGCGGAAGCAGTAGTCCGGCGCCTTGGTCGCGCCGCCGATCTTGATCGCGTCTTCGTGGATCACGTCCTTGTAGGCCTCGGCGAAGCCCTGCTCGTTATCCACGTCCCAGCCGAGGGCCTCGAAGAGCGGGTCGATGAACTCGCGGCGGACCTGGGTCTCGTTGTAGGCGGGGTTCTTGTACGACTCGCGGTTGCGGGTGAAACGTTCGACCAGGCTGGAGACTTCGGGCGGAACTGGGCTCACGACGACTTCCTGGGTTTGGGCGGAATTGCCGGCCGCATCTTCGATCCGCCCGGATCACGCGTCAACAAGTCCCGCCAATGCCCGATCCGGGAATCGCGAATCGTCAATCCAATAATGAGGTGGCTAGCCCGCTTGGGAGACGCTAAACTTACTCGATTGGGCGCTCGGGACTCGCGCTTGTCGGGTCCCCACGCGTGGGAGTTGTGCCCCGCCGGCGTGACGCGGGTGCGTTGGGGATTGAACTGCAGGATTGTAAGGGATTTGCAAAGATGGCAGGACAAGTGCCGATCGAGATGCCGGCCGAGGAGCCCGGCCAAGTGTCGGGGAAGAAAGAACCCACCCTAAACAAGTACTTTAAAGTCGTCATCAAGATGAAGGTCTCGGACCTGCACCTCAAGGCCGACCGCCCGGCCATCATTCGGATGAAAGGCGACCTGCGACCGTTGACCGGCGGCCCGCTCAGCGACGAGTACATCCGCAAGGGGATCTTCGAACTGCTCAGCGAGGATCAGAAGCGGCTTTACAAGGAAAACGGGGCGGTCGACTTCGCCCACGATGTCGGCCCGCCGGGCGATGCCGACCGCTTCCGTGTCAACGCCTTCGAGCAGCGCGGGAAGATGTCGGTCGCGGCCCGCCGCGTGGACCGCAGCAATTTCAAGTTCGAAGATCTGCACCTCCCGCCGGTGATGGCCGAAATCTCCGAGTTCAACCAGGGCATGGTGCTGCTGGCGGGGATCACGGGCTCGGGCAAGAGCACCACGATCGCGTCCATGATCAACTACATCAACGCCCGCTGGCCGGTGCACGTCGTCACGATCGAGGACCCGATCGAATACCTGTTCACCGACGACAAGGCCCTGATCAACCAGCGCGAGGTCGGGATCGACGTGCCCGACTTCCATGTCGGACTGAAATACCTCATGCGCGAGGACCCCGACGTGGTGTTGATCGGCGAGCTGCGCGACATTGACACGTTCGGCGCGGCGGTACATGCCGCCGAGACGGGGCACCTGGTTTTCGGCACGATTCACGCCTCGAGCTCGGCCCAGACGGTCTCGCGTATTCTGGACCTGTTTCCGCAGAACGAGCGGCGGGCGATCCGGCAGGCGCTGGAGTTCAACCTTCAGTCGATCATTTGCCAGAAGCTGATTCCGAGCGTGAAGGAAGGGGTGTCGCTGGTGCCGACGGTCGAGGTCATGATCGTCAACGCGTCGATCCGCAAGCTGATTCGGGAAGAGCGCGACAACGAGATCATCAACGTGATCCGGTCCTCCTATGACGCCGGCATGGTCGACTTCACCGAGAATCTGCGGTACTTGGTCGAGATCGGGTTCATCGACCACGAGACGGCCTACGACGCCGCTCCCAACCCCGACGAGCTGAAGATGGCGTTGAAGGGGATCAGGCAGGCGAGGGCGGCGATTCTCGGGTAGGATACGCGCGGGTCCACGAGGCCGCTCGGGCACAGGAGAGAGTATGGCGACAATTGCCCTGCTTGAGTTGCTGGCCCAACTCCCGGACAGCGACATTTACGTCAATCCCTGGAAGCTGGGGATGGCGACGGTCTTGTTCCTGCTGTGGGTGCTGATCGCCCAGTGGATCGACAAGGACACGGTGGCGGTCAACACTTTCCGGACGGTCTGGAACGTCGCCTCGATTAGTTGCGCGACGATCGCGTTAGCGTTGCTGCTTCTGTTGCCGAACTTCTGGGCCGCGATCGCCGCGTTCGTCGTGATTCACCTGGCTTTCTCGGTGATCTACGTCGTGCACCGCAACGGGTTGGTGGTTGAGGACGACAAGGTATGCACAGCGGCACACTTCAGACGCCTGATGACCGAGGGTTTCCGGGGTGGGCAGAAGAAGGAGAAGCGCGAAGTCATCGAGCGCGTGCGGATCACCGGGGCTGACCGGGAGGTGGTGAAGATCCCGCAAGAGGAGGAAGAGCGCGAGCAGTTCGGGCTGTCGCAGGATGTGCTCTTCGATGCACTGTGGCGGCGGGCCAGCCTGGTGGAGGTAATTCCGGCGGGGCAGGCCTCGAAGGTCCGCGTGTCGATCGATGGGGTGACGAACGAACGCGAGCCGCTGACGCGCCCGGAAGGTGACGCGATTCTGCTGTTCTTCAAGAAGATCGCCGGGCTCAGCCTGGAGGAGCGTCGCAAGCCGCAGAAGGGCCAGTTCCTGGCGGTGCTGGGGGACGCGCACCGCTATGACGTCGTCGTACGGACGAACGGATCGACCGCGGGCGAACGACTGTCCTTGCGGGTGATCGGCGACGAAAAAGATCACAAGGTTGACGATATCGGTCTGACCGAGAAGCAGTTGGAGATCGTGCGCGAGGCAATGAACGCCGAGCGCGGGATGATCCTGCTGTCGGCGCCGCCGGGCGAAGGGTTGAGCACGTCGATCTACAGCTTTGCGCGCAGCCACGACGCGTTCCTGCAGAATATTCAGATGATCGAGTACGAGCGCGAGCTTGCGATCAACAACATCACCCAACACGTGCACAAACCCACGGAGAACAAGACCTTCGTGGCCGACCTCCAGCGCGTGATCCGCACCGATCCGGACGTGGTTGTGCTGCCGGAGATTCGGGAGCGCGAGGCGGCGCCGATGGCGGCCAAGGCCGCGACCGGAAAGCAGATCATGTATGTCGCGGTCAAGTCGCTGGATCTGTTCGACGCCCTGAAACGGTGGGCGGCAATGGTGGGGGACGCCAAGCTGCTGGCCCAGAGCCTGCTGCTGGTAACGCATCAGCGGCTGGTGCGGGCGTTGTGCTCGTCCTGCAAGACCCCTTACAAGCCCGACTCGGCCATGCTCCAGAAAATAAACATGCCGGCGGACAAGGTGCTCTATCGCCCGCCGGAGCCGCAATACGACAAGCACGGCAACCCGATTCTCTGCCAGAACTGCCATGGGACCGGTTACGTCGGTCGCACGGGCGTGTTCAACATGCTGGTGGTTGACGACGACTTGCGGAAGGTGATCGCTCGCGGGGCCTCCGTGGCAGACATCAAGCGGGCCGCGATGAAGAAGGGGGCCTTGGGGCTTCAGCAGCAGGCCCTGCAGAAGGTCTTCGACGGAACCACCAGCATTGAGGAAGTGGTCCGCGCGACGCGCCCGCCGAAGGTGGCCGGGCCGCGCCACAAGACGGCCGGGCAGGGGAACGAAAGCAAACCGCGCGCGAGCTGATAAGCGAGGTGCGACATGGCCTTGAACATTATTGCGTTGGTGATGGTGCTCGCGATTACCTTCATGCACGCGATCTTCGGGTTCTTCAGCGGGTTGATCAACGTGTTCTGCACGATCGCCTCGGCGGTGATCGCCTTCGGGTTCTACGAGGCGTTGAACGCTTTCATCACCAAGAGCTTCGACCTTCATCCGGGCTACACCGAGCCGATTTGCCTGATCGTGCTTTTTATCGTCAGCATCGTCGTCCTGCGAACGCTGGCGGATAACTACATTCGCGGGAACGTCAAGCTTCCGGCAGTCGTGGATTGGGCCGGGGCGGGAGTCTGTGGATTCATCAACGCCCAGATCTTCGTCGGGATGCTGGTGCTGGGCGTGCTGATGCTGCCGCTCGGGGGAAACGTGTTGGGGTACTCGGCCTGGGTGCGGAACGAGTACAACGAAACGGACGATGACCACCGGCAGTTGACCAGGTTTGATCGCAAGCACTTGTGGACGCGCTCGGACGAGTTTGCGGCGGGGCTGTTCAATCTGATCAGTGGCGGGAGCATGCGTGGCACAACCACCTTTGCGAGCGTCTATCCCGATTTCTCGGAGGCGGTCTACTTTTCCACCAACACGGTGCAGCCGGAATCCAGCCCGTCACCTTATCGCAAGGACCGCGGGCATGACCAGGACGGTTTCACGAAGGGGCTGGATGTCGAGGGTTGGTGGGAGGAGGCGGGCCCGATCGAGGGGCGCTACCAGAAGGAGATGCCCACCAGGCGACAGCCGACTCCCGACTATGAGCGGGTCACGTTTGAGCCGGCGGAGGGGAAGAAGCTGATCGGGACGCGGCTGCGTCTCAACCAATTCGCGGCCGACCGTGACAAGCGTACCAGCCTCCACCTGTTCCGGCCGACGATGCTGCGGCTGGTGGGGACGAGTCGCGGGACTCCCCAGCATTACGTGCCGCGGATCATCGCCAATGCCGACCCGCGCATCGGCGGTGCACACCGGATTGTCGACTTCGATAACAATTTCAGTTTGCCGGCCCAGACCGAGCATCCGGTCTACGCATACTACGAGGTGGATGAAGACTTCAGACCCAGGTTCGTGGAGTATCGGCGCCACGCGCGGGCAAAGGTGCCGGCCCAGCCCGAGGAAGAACCCGAGGTCGTGCTGACGCTGGCACCGGAAGACGAACGGCGGGGCGGTCCGGGGCGGGGCGGACCCAGCAGAACCTTCGGACGCGTGCTGGAAGGCGGCAGCGGCGACAACCGGAACCTGCCGTTCGACATGACCCGGCGGGGATTCCAGGGGGCGGGGGAAGTGACGCTGGACGGAGAGGAGTTTGTGTCAGGGCGGGTCTTCGGGTCGCGCGCGCGGCTGGAGCACTCCGGCGATGATCCGAGCGTCCAGCATTTCAAGCTGCCCGAAGGCAAGCGTCTGATCCAGGTACGCTATAAGCCTAAAGAGGCCCTGACCATTGTCGGTCAGGTCTTCAATTTCGTCGGGCAGGTTAACCAGTACCGGCTGGTGGATACAAACGGCGACTATCACTGGCTCTCGGGATATTACGCGATCGTGACCCGCGGCCGCGGCGATCAGTACATCGAAATGTTCTTCGCCGGTGGGCCGGATGACCCCTTGAGCATCAGTTACAAGAGTATGCTCGATTTCAAGAACCTGGAGCGCAGCGAGATCAACGACCAGGACGATACCATCATCAGCCTGCTGTTCCTGGTTCCGCCGAACACGCACTTCCGACGGGTGGAGAACCAGGGCGGCGAGGGCGGCGACGTCAACCTGCAA
>CAZDTB010000135.1:9005-10406 GCA_964508075.1 uncultured Planctomycetales bacterium | reverse complement strand
GGGTACGTCGGCTCGGTCGGCGTGGCGACGCTGAGCGACTGCATCATCCCCTACGTCGGCGAGCTGCTGCTGGACCTGCCGCACAGCCACCCGCACATCGGGTTCATCGAGCTGTGGTGGCTGGTGAACCCCTTGGCGGTGCTCGGAATCCTGATCGCGTGGTCCTGGCCGAAGACCAAGTATCCACACGCCGGGCACGTCCTGCTGAGCACGGCCGCCTCGCTGTCTCACGTGATGATGGCCCTGGGAGAGGAGCTGAGCCTGGTTACGATGGCGCTGATCGGCGTCTTCCTGTTCCTGGCGGTGTGGGTGCCCTGCTGCACGAGCGACATCGTCTTCCCGCTGCTGTTCGCAAAAGGGGCAGTTGCGTCGGCACCCCACGACCACGATTGAGAGAAAGGGGATCAGGAGCCACCTTGGCAATACTACAACAGCCCCTCACTGACCTCTTTCACCATCCTATGAGAAGGTTGGCGACCCGCTCTGTAGAAAGGGGCTCCGTGCGTGTCATCCCGAGGAGCGTAGCGACGAGGGGCTTCATGCGTGTCATTCCGAGGAGCGTAGCGACGAGGAATCTGGCCCACCAGCCGCGGGTGGGTCGATCTTCTGGCGAGATCCCTTCTCCCGTTGGTCGTCGGGACGACCAGCTCCGCGGCCTTCTCTATAGAGCATTCACGAACCCGCCTTAGGGCCGAGTACGCGGTCATCACCCACGCGCTTCGTAATGCCGCCGGCATCCAGGCTTTCGACGATCGGGACCACGTACTTGCGCGTCGAATCGAGGATGGTACGGATGTCGGCCACCGTCACGCTGCCCCGCTCGCGGATCGCGGACGTGACCAACCTGACCAACTCGTCCCAGCGGCTCTGGTGCAGCCAGATGTCCTCGGCCACGTACACGAGCTGGCCGCGGGCGGCCGCGAGATTCATCAGCTCGCGAACACGCTTGAGGTTCTTGGTCGTCACGCAGGCGAGGCTCGTGACGGCCGGCGGCTGAAACCGGGCGGCTTCCAGCTCCGCCAGAATCGCATCGAACAAACGCTGATCGTCGGGCGACATTCCCCCGGCGTGGCCGAGCGGAACAACGTACCCGTCGGCGATGACGACCTTCTCATTCGCGATCAGCCATTCTGCCAAGGCGGGCTGCAGCTTTGGCGGGCAGGCCCGCGGCATCCAGGCCGGCCACTCGCGACGTGGGACGCCCGGCAGACGCGGGTTCGCCGCCAGATGCTCCTTCAGTCGGCGTCCAGCACCCTCGGCGATGCCGGCCAGGTGCGACGTGTGGATGTAGACGGGCGTTGTGGCGACCATGAGCGTCTCGATGCGACCTTCCTCGCCGAGCTGGCGGCAGCGGGCGGCGACGCGTTCGGCCCGGGGCAAACCGGCCCGAGTCGCCAGAAG
>CAZDTB010000135.1:0-8995 GCA_964508075.1 uncultured Planctomycetales bacterium | reverse complement strand
CCCGCCGTCGAGCAGCGCCTGCAAGCCCTCGAGATGGGCCGGGCGTTTGCCGGTCCAGGGCCGGGCGACGGGTCGGAGCACGCGTCCACCGCCGAGCGTTCGGCTGCCACTCTCGTCACGGAGGATGAAGCGTTGCCCCCAGGTGACGACGATCGGCTCGTTGAGGCAGAGTTGCCCGAACTGCTCGCGGACAGTCAGTCCTGAAGGAGCCTCACGCAAACGCAGCTCAGCGAGCACCTCGCTGGTGCCGGCGTGCAGACGCAGGCGGATGTTCTTTCGAAGCGTCTTTCCCGGCATGCGTACGGACGCGACCCAGACGTCCATCCGACGCGTGGCCTCCAGATAACCCGGCGTGGCCAGCTCGCAGCCCCGGCTGACTTCGCCCAGCGACACGCCCGCCAGGTTCACCGCCAGGCGCATGCGACCCGCGACCGCCTCGGCACCTTCGTAGTGCGTCTGCAAATCGCGGACGCGGACGCGGCGACCAGCGGGCCAAAGCTCAAGCTCCTCGTCAACCTGGACCGCGCCATGCGCGACGGAACCGGTCACGACCGTGCCACGACCGGCGATGTTGAACGCCCGGTCGATCGGCAGCCGAAACCACTGATAGGCGCCATCCGGGGCGCTCTTCCGCGCGCGGGCCAGCTCGGCCAAAACCGCACGCAGCTCCTCGACGCCGCGCCCGGTCTCGGCAGACGTCCGCACGACGCGAACGGCCTCGATCCGCAGCGCGTCGAGCAGCTCGATGACCTCCTCCTCGACCGCGTCGCCCCACTCGTCATCGACCAGGTCCATCTTGGTCAACGCCACCACGCAGCGGTCCACGCCCAGCAGGCTGAGCACCTCGGCGTGCTCACGCGTCTGCGGCATGACTGAATCGTCGGCGGCCACGACCAGCAGGGCGACATCAACGCCAGTCGCGCCGGCGACCATGTTTCGAATGAAGCGCTCGTGCCCGGGGACGTCGACAAACCAAACGTCACACTCCTCGATTCGATTGTGGGCGAAGCCGAGGTCGATGGTCATCCCGCGGGCCTTCTCCTCCGGTAGACGATCGGGGTCGATGCCGGTCAGCGCCAGCACCAGGCGGCTCTTGCCATGGTCGATATGCCCGGCGGTGCCGACCACGATTTGGGGGGTAGCGCTCATGGCGGTGTATTCTACGGGAGCAGGCCGGCGGTGCCAGGCAACGGTCTTTGACCTGGGCTAGGGGGGCGTGACTAAATCGCCGGCAGAAAACAGAGCCCTGAGCGCGAGCGAGGGGTCACGACCGGGGTTGCCAGCTATCATGAGACCCCTCGCTCGCGCTCAGGGCTCTGATCCACCTGCTTGCCGACATCCGTGGAGCATCACGAAGCTTGGGCGTCGGCGGTTTGTTCCCGCACGTCGGTGGTCTTTTGCATTTTCCCTTTGAGATCGTTGATAGCGGCACGAATCGCGTCTTCGGCCAGCACGCTGCAATGAACCTTCGGCGGCGGCAGATCCAGCTCTTTAGCGATGTTGGCATTCCTGATCTCGAGCGCCTCGTCCAGGCTGCGGCCCTTGAGCCACTCGGTCGCCAGCGAGCCGGACGCAATCGCCGAGGCGCACCCGAACGTCTTGAACTTCACCTCGACGATTTTCTGGTGCTCGTCGATCCGGATCTGCAGCTTCATCACGTCCCCGCAGATCGGCGAGCCGATGGTCCCGCTGCCGACGTTGGGGTCGTCCTCGTCCAACGCACCAACATTGCGCGGATTCTCAAAGTGGTCGACCAGCTTCTCGCTGTAAGACATAGTGCCGTTCTCCCGCAGCCGCCGTCAACGCTCCGCCCATTCGACCTTGCTCAGGTCGATGCCCTTCTGCGCCATCTCATACAGCGGACTGATCGCGCGCTTTTCCTTGACTACGGCCACGACCCGCTCGATCGCGAAATCGATCTCTTCTTCCGTATTGAAGCGCCCCACCGAGAACCGAACGCTGCCGTGCGCCAACACGTCGTCCACGCCCAGCGCTCGCAGGACGTAGCTCGGTTCCAGGGACGCGCTCGCGCACGCCGACCCGCTCGAAACCGCCACTTCCTTGAAGCCCATCATCAGGGCTTCTGCTTCGACGTACGCGAACGAGAGATTGAGGTTACTCGGCGTGCGCTCGGTGGGATGACCGTTGAGGAAGACCATGTCGAGCTGCGCCATGATCCCGCCGTGGAGGCGGTCGCGCAGGGCGACGAGCCGCTCAGATTCGGCTTCCATATTCTGGCCACATAGCTCGGCGGCCTTGCCGAGCCCGACGATGCCGGGGACATTGAGCGTCCCGGAACGCAAGCCTCGTTCGTGCCCGCCGCCGTGCAGGAGCGGTTTGGGTCGCACCCGCGGGTTCTTCCAGCGGACGTACGTGGCGCCGACCCCCTTGGGGCCGTAAATCTTGTGGGCACTGAGCGTCAGCAGGTGGATGCCCATCTGGCTGACGTCGATCGGCAGCTTGCCGAAGGTCTGGCACGCATCCGTGTGGAAGAAGACCGCTTTTTCCTTGCAGATCTTCCCGATCTCGGCGATCGGCTGGAGCGTGCCAATCTCGTTGTTGCCGTGCATGATCGAGACCAGGATCGTCTCGTCCGTAATCGCGTCGCGCAGCTCGTTCAGGTCGATCCGACCGTATTTGTCCACGCCCAGCAGCGTCACGCGGTAGCCGCGCTGCTCGAGATAGCGGCAGGGATCGATCACCGCCTTGTGCTCGGTCGGCTGTGTGATGATATGCCTGCCACGGTCGGCATACATCTCCGCCACCCCCTTGATCACCGTGTTGTTTCCCTCGGTGGCGCCGCTGGTGAAGATGATCTCGCGCGGCTCGGCCCCGAGCAGCCCGGCGACCTGCGCGCGCCCGCGCTCGACCGCCTCAGAGGCTTCCGACCCAAAGCTGTGGTCGCGCGAGGCCGCGTTGCCGAACTTGTCAGTCAGGTACGGCATCATCGCCTCGAGCACCTGCGGGTCGAGCGGGGTGGTGGCGTTGTTGTCGAGGTAGATGCGGCGCGTCATCGGGCGGTTGCCTTGTGCAAGTCCTTCAATTTCCGGCCGGCATAGCCATCGTCGAAGGCCACGTCGGCGATGGTCACGCCCCGTAGAAACTCTCCGAACACCCGGTGAACCTCCGCCATCGGGCCACGCATCGGACACGTGCTGGACATGTCGCACGGGGGATCATCCGGCTGGGGCAGTGCGCACTTAACCAAGCGCGGCGGGCCCTCCACGGCCTCAATCAGCTCGAAGAGCGTGACTTGCTTGGGTTGGAGCGCGAGCGCGTACCCGCCCCGGGCGCCGCGGACCGAACGCAGAATGCCGCCTTGGTTAAGCACCTTGAGAACGTTCATCAGCAGCGGCAGCCGTAGGTTATAGAGCTTGGAGAGATCGCGCGCGCTGACGATCTCCTGGCCGACGTTGGCCAGATGGCAGGCGGCGATCAACGCGTACTCGGTCTTCCTGGTCAGCGTGAGCATGCTACACAGGAATATAGTATCACCAGGGTACGGATTCAAGCCGCCGGTTGAAAAAATGTGCAGAGGTGGGAGGCCCGGGCAGACCGGGCAGAAATGCGCCGCTTTGCGGCGGCCACTCCTCGCGGTGGCCGTGGAAGCCCGAGGGATCCCCTATTCTGCGGCCGCCACGGCGGGCGACCGCTACATCACTCGTTCAACGCGCGATCAGACCCACGAGCCGGCTGGCGTGCGGGCGGGGGGATAGACGGTCTGCATGGCTTTGAGAATCGTCCGCGTCGCCGGGGATTTGTTCAGCGTGTAGAAATGGATTCCAGGGGCACCGCGCTGCAGAAGCTCGAGCCCCTGCGCGGTGGCGTAGGCCACGCCCAACGACAAGACCGCGTGCGGATCGTCCCGCTGGAGACGGAGCTCGTTCATCAGCGAAGGCGGGATCGTGGCACCGCAGATGTTCGTGAAACGTTCGATCTGGGCGACGTTGGTGATCGGCATGATCCCCGGAATAATCGGCACGCCGATCCCCATCGCCCGGACGCGCGCGACAAAATCGAAGTATTTCTGGTTGTCGAAGAAAAGCTGCGTGATCAGGAACTCGCAGCCGGCTTCGACCTTGCGTTTGAGATTGAACAGGTCGAGGTCCATGCTCGGGGCTTCGACGTGCTTCTCGGGATAGCAGGCCGCACCCAGACAGAAATCGAACTCGCGCTGGATAAACGCGACCAGTTCGTTCGCGTAGTTGTACCCGTCGGGGTGAGGCTCGAACTGGATGTTCCCCCGCGGCGGGTCGCCGCGGATCGCCAGAACGTTTTCGATGCCGGCCTCTCCGAGGCGTTGGAGAACCTGCCAGGTTTCCTCCCGGGAGAAACCGACGCAGCTCACGTGCGCCATCGCCTCGATCCCGTAGTCTTCTTTGATCTGGGTGACCAGATCGACGGTCTGGCGACGAGTGCTGCCGCCGGCGCCCCAGGTCACCGAGACGAAGCTGGGTCGCAGCTCGCGGAGCGAGCCCAGCGTTTCGCGGAGCTGATCGAAACCTCCGTCGTCCTTCGGGGGGAAGAACTCGAACGAGAAGCACGGCCGCCCGGAGGATATCAGCTCACGAATCCGCATGGTCGTTCACCATCTTCTTCTTTCGACGCATCCACAAGTCGCCCCCAACCAGCCCCATGACTCGACGCTCGTGTGCCTAGTTGAACCCAAGAAGGTCCGATACGTCAACCGTCGGCCTTTCGCGGCGGCCTCCGCGGCGTTATCATCCCGACTTCACTCGTTGTCCCAACCCGGTTCGAGTTGACGGAGGAGCACTGAATTCGATGAAAGTACTGGTTGTTATCAAACAGGTCCCCGATTCAACCACCAACATCAAAATCCGCCCCGACGCTGAAGATATCGAGCGGGCCGGCGTGAAGATGGTGCTCGACCCCTTCGACGAGTTCGCCATCGAGCAGGCCGTCCAGCTCAAAGAGAAACGCTCCGACGTGGAGTCGGTCACGGCATTGATCATGGGCCCGGCGCGGTGTTCAGAGGCGCTGCGGACCGCACTGGCAGTCGGCGCCGACGACGGCATCCACCTCCAGGACGAGGCCTTCGAGCAGCTCGACGAGCTCCAGGTCGCCGCGACCATCGCCGCTGTGATCAAGGACGGCGGATACGAGTTGGTCTTCCGCGGCAAGCAGGAGATCGACCTCGACAGCGGGCAACTCGGACCGGCCTTGGCCGAGGCACTCGATTGGCCGCACATCGGCGCGGTGACCAAGTTCGAGCTGGCCGAGGACGGCAAGTCGTTCAGCGCCCATCGGCGGATCGAAGGCGCGGACGAGCGTGTCGAAGTGCAGCTCCCGGCCCTGGTGACCTGCGAGAAAGGGCTCTGCGAGATGCGCTACCCGTCGCTGCCGAACCTGATGAAGGCCAAGCGGAAACCCGTGAAGGCGATGACCGCGGCCGACGTGCCCGGTTTCACGGAGGTGACGGCCGCCGTCGGCGGTTCGAAAATGCACCAGTTCGCCCCCCCACCGGAGCGCCCCCCAGGCCGGATTCTCAAGAGCGAGAATGAGGAGAGCGTCAAGGAACTGGTCAGGTTGCTCCGCGAAGAGGCCAAGGCCATCTAAGAGCGCCTATCAAAACCGGGTGGCACGGGCGTCTCGCCCGTGTCGCCACCGGCGGGATGCCGGTGCCACCCCAGTTGTGTTAGGGCCTCTGAAAGTTAAAGCGAAGGGAACCATGACAAACGACATACTCATCTTCGTGGAACAGCGCGACGACAAGGTTCATCCGGGGGCGCTGCAGTGCGTTACGCCCGCCAGGCAACTTGCCACCAAGACCGGCGGTAAGGTCGTCGCTTGCGTCATCGGCGACGCGATCGACAAGGCCGTCAACGCCGTCGAGCAGACCGGCGTCGACCAGATCGTCGCCGTCAGCGATCCGGCCTTGAAGATGTACTCCGCCCTGCGCTACCGCTCCGCGCTGGCGGCTGTAATCGAGAAGGTCGACCCGCGAATCGTGCTGATGGCGACGACATTCATGGGCCGTGACCTCTCGCCCCGCATCGCCATGCGCTGCAAGGCCGCTTTGGCAACCGACGTGATCGAGCTGGACCTGACCGACGAGGGTGAGCTGGACGTGGTCCGCCCGCTCTACAACGGTAAGGCGACATGTCACGTCAAGCTCCCCAAGGGCAAGCTCGCCATCGCCAGCGTCCGGGCCAACACGTTTGCCGCCCCCACCGGCGGCAGCGGGGCACCCCGCGAAGCCGTCTCTTACACGACCCTCGACGGCGACGACCGCATCAACGTGGTCGAGATCGTCAAGACCAGCGGCGACGTCAAGGACGTGACCGAGGCCGACATCATCGTGTCCGGCGGCCGGGCGATGAAGAACGAAGAGAACTTCAGGATGATCTTCGAGCTGGCCAAAGAGCTGGACGCCGCCGTCGGCGCCTCGCGTGCCGCCTGTGACGCCGGCTACCAGCCCCACAGCCGGCAGGTGGGCCTGACCGGCAAGACCGTCACGCCCAAGCTCTACATCGCCTGCGGGATCAGCGGGGCGATCCAGCATCTGGCCGGGATGCGTGGCAGCAAGACGATCGTGGCGATCAACACCGACCCCGAGGCCCCGCTGCTCAGCGTCGCCGACTATGGCATCGTCGGCGACCTCTTCAAGGTCGTCCCGGCGCTGACCGAGGAGATCCGCCGGCTGAAGGGCTGAGGCCTTCTCCAGAAGCGCCGGATGCGATGCCGAGCACCAGGGGGGAGCAAGAGAGTTCTGCTCGAAAACGGAGACCGGCCCGGAGCGCAGCCACGGGCCAGCGCCCGCGCTTTCTGGAAAGGTGGCCCGATTGCCACTTTGAAGATCGAGCCAATGCGCTTCGTCCTGCCGCTGCGCCTACAAACCTGCCACTCCCCAGCCCCGCTCATCCACACTTGCCAGCCGCTCTTTCTGACTTCGAGCCAGACTCTCAGGGCAGTGTCGCACGAGCCGGAGCAATGGGCGTTCATCCTCAGCTACGGCCCTCGCTTGCGCTCCGGGCTCGGATGTGCGGCCGCGCCGGGCGGGGCGGTTCGCTCGTTCTCGTCCGGTCGGCCGCGTCGAGTTTTTATCGGCCGCATAGCGCCATCTGGGCCTTTCGGTCGATAGAATTGAGACGGAAGGCCCACAGGAGATGCAGCGGTGGTGTCACCGACGTATGCACGCGAGCTGGAAGAGTATCGGCAGGCCATCGAGGAGGTGGCCCGCAACGAGGGGCTCGACTTCTACGAAACCATCTTCGAGATGATCGATTTCGATCAGATGAACCAGATCGCGGCGTACGGGGGGTTTCCGACGCGCTTCCCGCACTGGCGTTTCGGCATGGAGTACGAGCGGCTCAAAAAGCAGCACACCTACGGGCTCGGCAGAATCTACGAGATGGTGATCAACAACGATCCGAGCTACGCGTACCTGCTGTCGGACAACGCCCTCGTCGACCAGAAGACGGTCATGGCCCACGTCTACGCGCACGTGGACTTCTTCAAGAACAACGTCTGGTTCTCGAAGACCAACCGTAAGATGATGGACGAGATGGCCAACCACGCCACGCGGATGTGGCGGTACGTCGACCGGGAGGGGTTCGAGAACGTCGAGTCGTTCATCGACCTGTGTCTCTCGCTCGAGAACCTGATCGACCCGTACCTGCCGTTTATGCGGCGCCAACCCGATGTGTCGGCCAAGCGTCGCGACAAGGCTGCGCACGTTCGCCAGCAGGCCGAGGAGGCCGTGACCCGCTTTCAGGCGAAGCCGTATATGGAGCGGTACATCAACCCGCCGGAGCAGCTGAGCGCGGAGCGCGAGCGGGAGGTGTCGCGGCTGACGGCGGCGAAATCGCTGTTCCCGCCGACCCCCGACCGCGACGTGCTGGGATTCCTGCTGCGTTACGCGCCCCTGGACGACTGGCAGGCGGATATCCTGGGGATCATCCGCGAAGAGGCGTACTACTATGCGCCGCAGGGGCAGACCAAGATCATGAACGAGGGCTGGGCAACCTACTGGCACTCGCGAACGATGACCAAGTACCACCTGCGCGACGATGAGCTGATCACCTACGCCGACCATCATTCCGGCACGCTGGCGACGTCGCCGGGGCGACTGAACCCCTACAAGATGGGCGTCGAGCTGCTGCGTGACATCGAGGATCGCTGGAACAAGGGCCGCTTCGGGAAGGAGTACGACGAGTGCCAGGACATCGAGCGGCGGCGCAACTGGGACATCGAACTGGGTGAGGGCCGCGAGAAGATCTTCGAGGTCCGCCGCGTGCACAACGACGTGACCTTCATCGATGAGTTCCTCACGCCTGAGTTCGTCGAGCGCTACAAGCTGTACCACTATCGGCGGGATCCGACCACCGGGCGGATGGTCGTGGTGAACCGCGACTTCGACCAGATCAAGCAAACCATGCTGTTCATGCTGACCAACCACGGGCAGCCGTATATCTACGTCGTGGACGGCAACTACGCCAACCGGGGTGAGCTGTACCTGGCGCACAAGCACATCGGCGTGGACCTCGAGATCAAGTACGCCAACGAGTGCCTGAAGAACCTCCAGAAGATCTGGAAGCGGCCGGTGCATCTCCAGGCTCCGATTGACGAGGACATGGTCTTGTTCTCCACGGACGGAGACGAGGTCAAGCAGCAGAAGATCAAGGACGATCTGCCCAAGCCGGCGCACACCTCGTTCCGGTGAGCCATTCTGGCAGCAGCCCCGGTCCCCCCGG
Organism: uncultured Planctomycetales bacterium; assembly: GCA_964508075.1. GTDB lineage: Bacteria > Planctomycetota > Phycisphaerae > UBA1845 > Fen-1342 > JALSRY01. The sequence continues at coordinate 281 of CAZDTB010000135.1, read as the reverse complement.
CCACATACGGCTGCGAAAACGCCTTGGCAGCCGACGGCACACACCTTACACTTTAAATAGGCTGTTGGGCGCATTCCGGTTGATCCGAACTCTCCTTGGGCCCCCGCACCCGCGCAGGGGAGCGGTTCCTGTCGGGTGGGCAGCCGCTCGCTGACCGTCGCGGCGCGGATCAAGAGTGCCTGAGACAATCGGAGTCCGTGCCATGGGCATCAGTGTGCTGTCGACGCGGTCGCGCGTCGGCGGCCGGGAGCTATCCGATGAAACCCTATTCCCTCTTAATG
>CAZDTB010000134.1:0-10420 GCA_964508075.1 uncultured Planctomycetales bacterium | reverse complement strand
CGCGCCCCGCGAACACTCATCTTCTTGATCCCCGCGATCGGCATGCTCGCCGTTGATCTCGCTCATGCCCAAGCGCCGGTTGTCCACGACCGTGTTCCGGCGGCATCCGACCCCAACAACGCGTGGGTCACGGAGCCCGCGATTGCCGCTGGGCCGGATGTGGCTATCACCGTTTTCTTCGACCGACTCTGCGTAGGGCGGTACGGGGTCTGCGACATCGCCAGCGGGGAGTGGGACGAAGGCGTCATCCCAATGGGGGACTTTATCAGCATCGCGGACCTCTCGATCGCCTACGAGGCGCAGACGGGCGACTTCCTGGCGGTAGCGGTGGGTACCCAGGAGGGCCCTCACTGGGATGAAAACTACGTCGTTACCTCGCGCTGGGACAGCGCCACGGGATTCGAGACCTGGGAAGCCCAGGCCGGTCCGTACGGCGTGACGGGGCTGGACAAGCCGTGGATCGTGGCCGGCGATCCCAACGGCCCCAGCGGTCAGGAGTACTACATTGTGTATTGGCGCGGGATCGCGGCGTCGGGGAAGAAGTATCGCTATCTTCGATCGGTCGATAGCGGGGTACATTGGGCCGGCGACGACATTACGGTGCCCGACCCCAACGATCCCAACGACCCCAACGGAATCCCCGTGGCAGGCCAGTTCTGCGCGCAACCGGCGGTCCGCGGCGACGGGCCCCTCTATGTGGCCTACATCCTGCTCTCGGAGGATGAGATTCGGTTTCTGGGTGGCGAGGACGTTGACGGTGATCCCAACGATCCAAACTACGATCCCAACGACCCGGCCTACGTGGGCGTCAGTTTTGACTGGTTCTATGGCATGTGGACGCCGCTGGGCGGCCCGCTGCCCCCGATCCGCGTGCCGATTCGCGTGGCGCTCAACAGTGCTGCCTGCGAGGAACACCTTCCGGGGCACGACGAGTTCGAGTGCAAACGAGTGCCTTATCTTGTGGCGGACCCGACTAGCCCGAACCGCCTGTACATCGTGTATCACGACACGGCGAGTGACGATCCGAACGATGTCGGCTACCACGACGTCAACGTGTACCTGCAGAAGTTGATCAAGTTCGGCTCACAGTGGGCGCTTGGCCCGCGGAAGCAGGTCAACAATGACAGCCTGCCAGTCGAATGCGATCAGTTCATGCCCTCGGTGGTGGTGGACGATTCAGGGTACATCCACGTCATCTTCTACGACGATCGGAACTACTCGTACGACCCGAGCGACCCCACAGAGGACCAGCAGGTGGACGGCTGTCTGCATCCAAAATTCGATGTGTTCTACGCCTACAGTATGGACCAGGGGGAATACTGGTATAACCACGAACTCCGCGCGCCGGAGGGATATGAAGAACCGGCGATCGACTTTCAACATCCGGCGGCCGAGCTGCGCGAATACATCGGCATCGCGTGGTACGGCGACGAAGAGGTCTCGCAGGTCTGGACGGCGTTCAACGGGAGCTCGCAGTACGAGGAGGGCAACAAAGCCCTGATCTGGTCTAGCCTGATCGAGTGGTAAGGGGCGAATGCAAGCCGAAGCCGAGCCAGCGAGGGGCAGCAGAATGGAAACGCGAACGAGCAAAGGACTTCTGCCTTCGAAGATCGCGCGGTTGCTCGGGGTGACGGCAGCCCTAGTTGGGCTCCTGCCGATCCCAGCACACGGTCAGTGTCAGCGGGCCAAGCTGACGGCCGACGACGGGGCAGCCGGCGACCGTTTCGGCTTTTCCGTCGCTTTCGGTAACCACATTGCCATGGTCGGGGCCCCCTGGCACGACCACGATTACGACACCTCCGGAGGGGTCTACGTCTTCGAACGATTCGGTGGCGAGTGGCTCAACACGGCCGAGTTCGCCCTTCCGGAAGGCCAAGGCTTGGGCGCCGGCTGGCATCTGGCTTTCGACGGGGATGCTGCCATCGTCGGTTCGACCGGCTGGCCGCGCGTCTACGAGCGATCGGGTGGCGAGTGGGTGCAAGTAGGCATGCTTCGGCCCGACGATCACGAGACCGGCGACGGGTTCGGCGAAGCTCTTGCAGTCGATGGCAACCTGGTTATCGTCGGCGCGCCGCGCGACAACGATAACGGCTGGCGCTCGGGCTCCGCGTACGTGTTCGAGCGCGATCCCAACGGCGTCTGCGCGCAGCTTGCCAAGCTGCTTGCCGATGACGGCGGGTCGTACGATAACTTTGGCAGCGCCGTCGCGATCGACGCCGACGTGGCGGTGATCGGGGCGCCCGACGACAACGACCTGGGCGACTGGTCGGGCTCGGCGTACGTCTTCGAGCGCGATCCCAACGGCGTCTGGTCACAGGCCGCCAAGCTCCTGCCGCACGACGGCGCGAGCTTCTGGAGCTTCGGTTGTTCCGTTGCGGTCAGTGACGAGCTGGCACTCGTCGGCGCCGAGGGCGCCCATGCGGCCGCTCCCGGCGGCGGAGCGGCGTACGTCTACGAACGCGCTGAATCGGGCACGTGGACCGAGACGGCCCAGCTTATCCCCGATGATGTGGCGAATTCCGACGTATTCGGCGGATCGGTTGCGCTCGATGGCGATATGGCCGTTATCGGTGCCGTAGGGGACGACGACCCTGGCCAGCAGACCGGCGCCGCATACGTGTTCGTCTGTGACGAGGGTCATTCATGGGGGCAGGTCGCCAAGCTCACGGCGGACGATGCGGCGCCGTACGACCAGTTTGGCAATGCCGTCGCCCTCAGCGGCAACACGGCCGTCATCGGGGCGTGGCACGACGACGACCACGGTGAGGACTCGGGCTCGGCGTACATTTTCGCCGTCGGGCCGGACGAGGACGGCGACGGGATCATGGACGTCTGCCTGTGCCCCGGCGACCTCGATCACGACCTCGACGTCGACCTCTCCGACCTGGCGCAACTGCTCTCCAACTACGGCGAGACCGGCGGCATGGTCTACGAGGACGGCGACCTGGACGAAGACGGCGACGTGGACCTGTTTGACCTGAGCGTCCTGCTGGCCGAATACGGCACGATCTGCCCGTAGCACGAAAGACCGTGAACCGCCAAGGCGCCAAGGCGCGAAGGTCAGCAAAGCGAGCGTGCGGCGACCAACACCGCCGCGGCGCTTTCTCATACTATGGTGTCTGCTCGTCCCCCGCGCTCGCTTCGTCCGCCTTCTCAACCGGCGGCGGAGAGTTGAGGGCCGCCCGCTTTTCCTGCAAGAACACGATCGCGTCGCGATGCGGCATGACCAGCGGCATCAGGATCGTTGCCAGGATTGAGATGGCCAACGTGGTTGCTGCCACGTACCCCACCAGCGTCCGCGTTCGCCGGTCGATCCGCTCGAACGGCTGGTTGATCGTGTCGAGGCCGTTATCCACCGCGCGCGAGAGGCGCTTGCCCAGCGGCGCAACCGGCCGGGCAATCGGTGCAGCGTCCTGATGCTCATCGGGCGGCCGATTCACGGCGACACTCTCCGCGGATTTCTCCCCGACCTGGAAGCGCGGCTTCTTCCGCACCGCTCGCGGCGCGGCAGGTGCGGCTTCACGCTGCGGCTCGTTGCCGACCGGCGGCGTGGAATCCGAGCCGACTGGGCTCTGGGGTTCCGTCGGTCGGTCAGGCGCGTCGGCGTTGGCGGTGCCGGGCTGCGGCAGGTCGGCCTTCAGGTCGGCGACCGCTTTCTCGACCTCCGCGAACGCCGCCGTCAACTCTTCATCCCCGAGCTGCGTCTCCGAGTCCGGGGCGGGCTCGCGCCCGGCGAACGCGCCCTGATCGTCGGGCGTGGCCGGCCCCTGCTCTTGCTCGTTGCCATCGTCGAGACTGGGGATGGCGGCGACTTCCTCGTTCGACATCTGCTCGATCTTCGTTAGTTCCGCCGCCAGTGCTTCGTCCGCCAGCAGCATGCTCTCGTGCGACGGCGCCGTGGTCTCGGCCATCGCCGGTACACTGGCGTCAGCTTTGCTCGGTGCCGGCGGCGTGTTCTCCGGTGCGGGTGCCGGGTCGTTCACATCGACGTTGGGGGACGGCTCCTGGGGCGCTCCCGTCGGCTCTTGGCCGCCTGGCTCGGTCCGCAACGATGGCCCTTCGTCGAGCGTGGGGGCTGTTTCGGCTGTGTCGGCGTCACCCGGCGAGGCGTGGAGCGCCTCGACATCGGTTGTCGAGAGGTCGTCTGCGGCCGTCGACGCGCCGGTTGCCGATTCGGGCTGAGGTGGCGCTGCGTATTCCTCCGACCAAGAGTGGTCCGTCTCTCCGCGGTCGTCACCGAGCGTGACTACCGCGACCGGACTCCCCCCGGACATCTTCTCGATGTCCGCCAGCGCGGCCTGTAGCTCTTCCTGCAAATCCTCGTCCGGAGAGACGGATTTCGATCCCGCGGCATCCATGGGTATCTTGGCCTCTTCGCTCAGTACCTATCCGTTGCTAACATCGGCCGGCCGATCGCCTGTCTCCATCCCCAACAGGCCAGTATGCCCGTTACCGGACTCGCGGCGGCCGCCGTCGGACGCCGGTGGCCGTCACCCGCACAGCCGAGGCTTTCAGCAGGGGCGCACGGGCCCACGCGGCGATTCACAACCCATCCGAGCCGCCCCCACCGACCCCCGGACAACGCGCACAAAACGCCTGATAACGCAATCGTTCCTGGTGGCAGCGCTGCGGTTCGCAGCTCTAACCCAAACCGGCACGACCGGACGCATGGATGGGCGAGCCGCCCAGCGCGCCCGATCCGGCCCGGCTATTCCCACCGGCCGGGCAACGCTCCTGCCGGCGCCTCCAACAATTCCCGCGATTTCTGGGAAACACGCATTCGCGTCGGGGGGCGTCGTTGCTTATAATCCCCGCCGGCAGGGATGTTGGATCAGATGTACAGGGAGGTACGCGACATGTCTTCTGGCATTTCTTTGTGGAAACGCCTCGGAAGTGCGCTTCGAGCGAACAGCGCCCACGACAACGGAAGCCGCGGTGTGCAATCCGTCCAGCCCGCTGAGCCGATCGGCAAGAATAATCACCAGCCGACGGGCAGAGGATCGTCGGCGTCCTCGCTGCTGCCGTGGGGCCGCCGACAGAGAAGCATTGAGCGATTGGACGAGCGCTACCAGCGCGTGCTCGAGCTGATGGACGCGATGCGTGACCACTTCGAAGCCCAGGATCGCCGCGCCGCCGACGTAACGGCCGGCATCGAGCGGGTCGGCAGCACGCTCGAGCGGCTCGCTGGTGCCCAGCACACACAGAGCGAGGGGATCGCATCGATCGCCGCCCGCGTGGACGACGTGACCCGGCGCTCCGCCGGCCTCGTCACGCTCTTGTCGGAGATGCCCGCCTCGTTTCAGGCTCAGGCCGAGGCCGTCCACGCCGTCGCCCGGCAGATGGAGGCTGCGCGGGCGGTGGATGCCGAGCTGACGGCTTCGTTGCGGCACTTCGGCCAGGCGGCCGACTCGCTCCGCGACGCCGGCACCGCCCAGGTCGAATCGCTCCAACGGCTCCACACCACCAGCCGAGGCCAGAAGGAGTCGCTGCAGATCTTCGTTCGCAAACAGACCCGCTTGCTTCTGGTGATTACGATCGTCGTGGCTGTGCTCGGGCTGGGGGCGATTGCCGCCTTGGCCGCGGTTGTTCATATGCTTTTCGACGGGTCGGTCCCGAACGTCGCCTGACGAGTCGCGAGGACCAACACAACGGAATGAGTGGCAATCCGAGCCCCGAGCGCCCGCGAGGGGTCCATCCGTGCAACACGCAGCGACGGAACGCCCCTCGCTCGCGCTCAGGGCTCTGATCTGCGCCGCCGAAACCCACACGTCGGTCGGCGTTGATCCCCAGCGCTAATCCGAGCATGATGCGCATACTCCGTGCTCAGACGCGGACGGAGGAGCGCCCGTGAGAATCGCATTGGTCCAGACCAACCCGACCATCGGCGACATCGATAACAACACGGCGACGATCAATCGTTGTCTCAACCAGGCGCGCAGCGCGGGCGCCGAGCTGGCCGTCTTTCCTGAACAGGCCATCCTCGGCTATCCCGCCAAGGACCTGCTCTTGCGCCGCGAGATCATCACGCGCAACGTCGCGGCCCTGCACCGCCTGGCCGAGCAAACCACGCGCATCGCCGCCCTGGTCGGCTACGCCGAGCCCAACGACCAGGCCCACGGCCGTCCGGTGTTCAACACCGCGGCACTGCTCGCGGACGGGCGGATCGTCGCGCAGTGGCGCAAGCGCCTATTGCCGACCTACGACGTCTTCGACGAGGCCCGCTACTTCGAGCCGGCCGGCCCGCAGCCGGTGGTCGACTTTCGCGGTCGGCGCCTGGGCGTCACGGTCTGCGAAGATCTGCTCTCGGAAGAGATGTTCGGCCGCCCGCTGTACTCGTGCGATCCCGTGGCCGAGCTCGCGGCCGCGGGGGCCGACCTGCTGATCAACCTCTCCGCCTCCCCCTACTGTCTCGACAAGCAACCCTGGCGGGTTAAACACATGGCCGCGCACGCGCGCCGACACAAACTCCCGCTCGTGTACGTCAACCAGCTCGGCGGCAACGACGAACTGCTGTTTGACGGGGCCAGTTGTGTGCTCGACAGCAAAGGGAAGCTGGCAGGTCAGGCCAAGTCGTTTGAGGATGACATGCTGGTGGTCGACCTCGACAACCTCGCTGCGACACGCAGTGAGCCGATCCCGACCGGTGCGGCCGGGATCCACGGCGCCCTCGTCATGGGTCTGCGCGACTACCTGCGCAAGTGCGGGTTTGAGTCCGCGGTGATTGGTCTCTCGGGCGGGATCGACTCCGCCGTCGTCGCCGCCCTGGCCGTCGAAGCACTCGGGCCCGACAAGGTTCACGGCGTGGCCATGCCGAGCCGTTACAGCAGCGCGCACAGCGTCGCCGACGCGAAAACGCTCGCCGAGAATCTGGGCATCGGGTTCTCGATCATCGGGATCGAACCGATGCACGCCGCCTTCGAACGGGTTCTCGCCCCCTACTTCAAAGACCGTGAGCTCGGCATCACCGAGGAGAACATCCAGGCCCGCTGCCGCGGCGTGATCCTGATGGCCCTCTCCAACAAGTTCGGCAGCATCCTGCTGACCACCGGCAACAAGAGCGAGGTCGCCGTCGGCTACTGCACGCTCTACGGCGACATGGCCGGCGGCCTGGCGGTCATCAGCGACGTGCCCAAGACGATGGTCTACCAGCTCGCCCGCCACATCAACGAGCGCGCCGGCCGCGAGCTGATTCCGCAGAGCACGATCACGAAGCCGCCTTCGGCCGAGCTCAAACCCGACCAGTGTGATCAGGACACGCTGCCGCCTTACGAGCAGCTTGACGCGATTCTGGAGCAGTACGAAGAGCGGCTGCTGTCGCGTGACCAGATCGCCAAACTGGGTTACGACGAAGAGACGATCGACGATCTGATCCACAAGATCCGCATCAGCGAATACAAGCGCCAGCAGGCCGCCCCGGGTCTGAAGGTGACCTCGCGCGCCTTCGGCTTCGGCCGCCGCATGCCCATCGCCGCGAGGCCGCCGAAGTAGCGCCCGGACGCCGTACGGACCGAAGCAGCAGCGCGTGGCGCGAGCGTCATTCCGAGCGCAGCGAGGAATCTTGCCACAACCGGAAACGCGGCTGGATTCCTCGCTGCGCTCGGAATGACAATTCGACCGGCAATCAATCGGTAGATGCCTGGGCGACTATGGCTTGGGCAATCCTCTCCACCCGCGGACCGTTGTGCGATCCAACTGGGTCGGCTCGATGCTGATGATTCGCCAGCCGTCCGCTTCGCGGGCGAACCGGATCAGCCAGCGTGACAGCCCCATGTGCCGGTAATCGCGCGTACTCGCATCGGCTATGTAGCTGATGTAGATCTGAAACGAGTCCGGCTCCTCAGCCGTGACTTCCAGCGTGCGCCGGGAAAGCGAGTGGACGTCGACCCAGCTCATGTAGCTGCGCACGATCCTGATGAAGTCCGCTCGATCCCAGCCGGTCTCGGCAATGTGAAAGCGATCGGACAGCGTCTCCTCAATCGGCTCCGGCTGCGAGGCGAGCACGGCGGCCTCGATGCGCTGCATGATTCGGTCGGCGTGTTCCCAGCGCGTCACGACGGCGGCCTGAACGATTAGCAGCACGACCGCGATTGCCAGGCCGATCTGTAGCGGTCGCGGCTTCAGCGTTCGCCGCCAGTGGACCAGCAGCACGAACAGGATCACCGCCAGGCCGCCGCCCAGCATCAGTGTCGATTCGAACAGTAGCCGAACGAGGAAATCCACCGCATTCTGCCCCGTTTAGCGCGCAGCCCAGACGGCCGAGGGCGGCCGGGCCACGTCAACAGTCCGCGCGGTCGCTCCATTCAACCGTAGGCCTCTCATACAGCGCGGTCAAGAAACACCTCGCACTCTTCGCATGCTCACAGACACCCGATCTCGAGTTCCAACCCCCATCGTCTTGGCGCTCTTGGCGCCTTGGCCGTTCATGCCTGAATCCTGGATTAACTTGGCGCTCTTGGCGCCTTGGCGGTTCAACCCCGAACCCTGAACCCTTGCCCCCCCAAAGTTGCCGTCCCCGCTGCTTTGCACTACTCTGCCTTTCATGAATCTCGGCGGGAAATTCATCGTGATCGACGGCCCCGACGGGGCCGGCAAGGGTACCCAAATCGAGCGACTCAAGGCCTTGATTGCCGCGCTAGGCGGCGAGTGGGTCTACGCCAAGGATCCCGGCGGGACGCCGATCGGCGACCGCATCCGCCACGTCCTGCTCGGCTACGATCTCTCCGAAATGGACCCGCACTGCGAAGCGCTGCTCTTCATGGCATCGCGGGCCCAGCTCGTGGCCGAGGTGGTGCGCCCGGCGGTGGCGGCGGGCAAGACGGTCGTTGGGGACCGCTTCATCTCGGCGACTTGTGCGTATCAGGTCGCGGCCGGATTTCCGCGTGAGGAGGTGATCGCGCTTGGCCGACTCGCGGTCGGCGCGACCTGGCCGGATCTCACGATCGTGCTCGACGTTCCGCCCGAAGTCGGCTTCGAGCGTACGAAACGTAGTCCGAAGACAACCCGCCGGCCGCGGAAGTCGGCGAACTCCGACCAGCTCAACATGTTCGCCGACGCGCAGGTCGACGCGATGGAGCGTCGCCCGCTCGACTTCCACCGCCGCGTGCGTCAGAACTTCAGAGATCTGCCGAGCTTCTACCCGGCGCCCGTTGAGGTTATCGATGGCACGCCGGATCCCGCCGCCGTCTTCGCCGCCGTTCAGGAGGCTTTGGAGCGTGCGTTTTAGCGACGTACAACACCAGGCTCGAGCCCTCTCGATCGTGCGGCGGGCACTCGCCAGCGGGCGCATGCACCATGCCTATTTGTTTGAGGGGCCTGAGGGGGTTGGCAAGGAATTGTCCGCCCGCGCGCTCGCGGCCGGGCTGCTTTGTGAAGCGCCCGACCGCGTGCCCGAGGCTGACGCCTGCGGGGACTGCCGCGCCTGCCGCCTCTTTGCCGTGGGCAACCATCCCGACTATCACCTGATCGACCGCGCCCTGCACAAGCGGCACCCGGACAAGACGATCCGTGCCGGCAAGGGACTTTTCCTGGTGGTCGACGTTGTGCGTCACTTTCTGATCGAGCCGGCCTCGAACAGCCCGAGCCTGGGCCGCCGCCGCGTCTTTCTGATCCGCGACGCCGAGCGCATGAACGAAGGGGCTCAAAACGCTCTGTTGAAGACGCTGGAGGAGCCCCTGGGCGACGCGTGCCTGATCTTGGTGACCTCTTCGGCCGAGCGGCTTCTCCCGACGATCCGCTCGCGCTGTCAGCGCGTTCCCTTCGACCTTCTGCCGCCGGACTACGTCGAAGAGCAGTTACAGGCGTTGGCGGAGGTCGAACCGGCGACGGCGCGCACGCTGGCAGCCCTCGCGCAGGGCCGGCTCGGCGCCGCGCTGCACTGGCACAAGATCGGCCTGCTCACGGCGCTGGCCCAGGTCTCACAGGGTTTGGCCAACGGGCTCGCCGACAACCCCGAGGTCTTTGGCAAGACGCTGCTCGAGATCGCCAATGAGCTTGCCATCCGAACCATCGACGAAAGCGGCAACTTCGCGGATGAGCAATTCAACGGCGACGAAAACGCGGAGATCCCCAGGTCCAAAGCCGCCTCGAGGACGATCGAAACGGACCAACTGCGCGCGGCGCTCAAGCTCGTGCTGCTGTTGATCGCGGCGATCTACCGCGACGCCCTGGTCATTCAATCCGCTTCGGGAACAACGCTCCGTTTGCTCCCGCCCGAGCTGACCGCGGTGGACACCCTCGCCGGCAGTGCTGATGCCGATCAACTGGCCGACCGCATCGCGGCCATCGCGATTGCCGAGCGCATGCTCGACCGCAACGTCGCCCCGCAGTTGACCTGCGAACGCCTGGCCGTCGCCCTGACCGGCGAATTGCCGATACTCTAGCCCGGATAATTCACCGCGGAGCACGCAGAGATCGCAGAGAG
>CAZDTB010000133.1:0-10433 GCA_964508075.1 uncultured Planctomycetales bacterium | reverse complement strand
ATTCCCCGATAGCTCAATTGGTAGAGCGAGCGGCTGTTAACCGCTAGGTCGTAGGTTCGAGTCCTACTCGGGGAGGTCTAAATCCGGCAACCCGCCCGCAGCGGCGGGTTGCCGAGTGACTGCCAACCCCAGGTCGGGGACTTCCCTTTCCCGGGTAACCCGGTAAGCGCCCACCATCTTGTCGACGATCAGGCCGCGCCAGGCGCCAGCCCGCGCGCTACGGAACCACGACCTCGCCCGCCGTGCCGTCGTCGCCGGTGAACTCGATCGTGTCACCCGAGTCGCCGCGCACAGCGACCTGCCATGAGCCGTCGGCGCCGGCCGTTACCGTCGCCGTGTCCGCGTTGGCCGTGTTCGTGACTGTGACGACCGCTGCCGACGCGACAGAGCCCGCCAGACCCTCAACGGCGATCGCCCCGCCGCACTCGAATACATCGTTCAGTTCGGCGGTCGTCATGCCTTCGAGAATGGCTGCGTCCACGATCGGGAAGCTCTCGAGCGCGGTGAGATACGCGATCGCGTCGTCGATGACGGGGCCGATGTCGAAGATCCCCGACCCGGGCTCGAAGTGCCGTTGAATCACGATGTTCAGGATGATGACCCGCTCGCCGTCGGGGATGGTGATATTACCGTAGTCGTAGTCAAACTCGTCGCCGCTCTTGATCGGCGTCGAATCGCAGAAGAACGCGCCGACCAGCGGATCCGCAGGGAAGTCCTGGGCATTGACCCACCAGACGTCCCCAGCTTCGACGGTCTCGTCTCCACTCGACGAATCGAACACCAGGTCGCTGCTCTCGTCCGAGCCGAGGTTACCGTCGTAAGTCACGGCGACCGTGACCTCGCCACCGGAATCGTTCGCGAGAATGTCCAGCCAGCGGGCAAAACCCTCATCTTCGGAGACGAAGACCTTGCGGGTCACGTCCAGCCCGCTCATCGCCGCCGGCCCGAATACGATCTCGCGCTCGTCCTGGATGTCTGCGGTCGCCTGGGCCGGAAACTCAACCGCGTCGACGTACAACCGCACGAACGTGTCGAAGGCATCATCGCCGAACGCCGTGATTCCGCCGCCGTCGCTCACCGTGCCCCGATCTCGAAGGTCCCATTCAAATCCCGCGCCGTCCTCGAGGCTGTCGGTCGGGATAAACGCGTCCGCAACCGTGTCATCGTCCGGCTCGGTCTCGATCAGCAGGCGTGCGCTCACCAGGCAGTCCGGCACGCCGTCGCCGTTGGCGTCCACCGTATCGTCCTCGCCGGGACACGCGTCGCAGACGTCCCCGACGCCATCGCCGTCAGCGTCCGCCTGGTCGGCGTTGGCATCGGCGGGGCAGTTGTCGCACACGTCGCCAACGGCGTCGCCATCAGCGTCCGCCTGGTCGGCGTTCGCGTTCGCCGGGCAGTTGTCGCACGCATCACCGATTGCGTCGGCATCCGTATCGGTCTGGGTTGCGTTCGCGACGTTCGCACAGTTGTCGTTAGTGTCCACCACTCCGTCAGCGTCGGTGTCGGTGCCCTGCACCGGACAGCCGGCTGGCAACAAGAACAGGCCGGCCACGGCGAACGCCGCCGCAGCTACCACGTACGCAATCCGCACATTCAGCATGATGTGTCTCCTCCACGCCCCCGTAGATCCTAAACGCTCGCTGCCGGCGCGCGACACTCCGCATGTCCGGAACTTCGAGCGCGAAAGGGCCTCGGTAACGTCCCGTTTGGCGGTGTCGACCGCTTCACCGTCAGCCGCCGAATCATACCGGCCGCCCGGAACGGGAAGCAAGCGCCTCATCCGACATTGTTCGCACGGGCTCTGGTACCTGAACCTGTCACCAAGGGGCGTTTGTGGTAGCGGCTGGCTGCATTGTCGAAAGACCCATGGAAGCGTTGGACACACGATATTCGCCGTGCCGGCAGATCGGGCCGTTCTGGATGGAGCGGGTGCTTGGTAGGGCGTCGATTGTGTTGACACGCTCTCACACGCGGCTTCGTTCAAACGCCGTGCGCGCGTCGAGCAGCATGACGGACTTACCCCTGGACGCGACGCGAAACAGCCTGATCCACGCATCCGCCAACACCTGGCTCGATGTGCGGCTCGGGTGGCACGCGGGGAACCGACGGAGTGGAGAACGGCGTGGCCCCGCCACGCGAGAGTTGCTGCTACGGTTACGTTCGGGGAGCTTCAAGCCCGGTTGCGGAAAGCTGCGACCGACGAGCTAAGGCCGAGCCCCGCGAGACGGCCGTCGCGGGGCTCGCGTTTTATCGCGAGGATTCCCAAACACTTGTGGCGGTCGGCGCTCTCGGCCGAGGCTGCGGAGAACGCCGGCAGATCTCCGCGACGCCCAGGACGTTCGCCGCTGGTCCGATCCGGGCCCAGAAGTCTCTGATTCTCCGTTTATCGCACCCGTCCAGTTATTACTCCGAGCGGGAAATAGTTGAACGTTGTCATTCCGAGCGCAGCGAGGAATCTGATTGAGAACGCGGCAAGATGCTTCGCTTCGCTCAGCATGACGTTCAACCATTTCCGCTCCCGTTAGTAACTCCCGCCGCGTCGCCGCCGACCGGCATCGTTTACGTGCAGCCGTCGCCGTAGTGGGCGAGCAATTCGGCCAGGTCGGACAAATCGACGTCGCCGTCGCCGTCGATGTCGCCCATCTCGTACGTGGCGCCCTGCTGCGTACCGTAGTTCGCCAGCAGCGTAGCCAGGTCGCTCAGATCGACGCACCCGTCGCCGTTCAGATCGCCCTGGAAGCGCAAACAACCCCAGCGAGCCCAGTAGGCCGATACCTGGCCGCCGACGGTGGTGAAATACCCGCCCGCAACCAGCTCGTCACCGTACGCCGTCAGCGCCGTGACAGGTTTGTCCATGCCACTGCCGAACGGCTGCCATTGGCTCCCGTCCCAGGCCGCGATGTGCTGGCACGGAATGCCGCCAGCGAAGTCGAAGTAGCCCCCGGCAACGAGCAAGTCGCCGTACACGGTGAGGGCATGGACGCTGTAACCATCGATACCCCCGCCTACGGCCTGCCACTGGAGGCCATCCCAGCGGGCGATGTGCTCACAAGGCACGCCCCCCGCCTCGCTGAAGCCGCCGCCGGCAATCAGCTCGCCGTCGAACACAGTCAACGCGTAGATGCTGGTGCCGTTGAATCCGCTGCCAAGTGGTTCCCATTGGGTGCCGTCCCAGCGGGAGACCTGGTCGAACCTGCCAGCGGCAATGAGATCGCCGTTGTAGACCGTGAGCGACAGCACGTAGCCATGGTAGGGCAGCCAGCCCAGCGGTTCCCATTCCTCCCCGTCCCAACGCGCGACGTAGCGGCACGGCGTGCCGCCAACGATGCTGAAGAAGCCCCCGGCCACAAGTTGGCCATCATGGACGGTCAGCACTTCCACGTGGTCGTTCATCCCCGAGCCGAGCGGATGCCAACCGACCCCGTCCCAGGCCGCCACATAGTTGCACGGCTGGCCACCCGCGCTGGTGAACCAACCGCCGGCGACGAGCTCGCCATCGTAGACGGTCAGTGCCTCCACGTCAGTGTCCATGCCGTCGCCCAGGGGCTGCCACTGCACCCCATCCCACGTGCCAACGTAGTTGCAGCCGACGCCGCCGATGCTGATGAACTCGCCGCCGGCGACTAGATTGCCCTCGAAGGTCGTCAGGGCCTCGACCCAGAAGTTCGTGCCGCTGCCGAACTCGTGCCATTGCTCCCCATCCCAGCGCGCCACCCCGCTGGCTGGCGCGTCGCTGGCAGCGTAGAGCCAACCGCCGGCGATGAGGTCCCCGCCGTGCGTGCCCAGGCTGAAGACGGGCAGATTCACCCCGTCGTCGAGGGGTTGCCACTGCGCGCCGTCCCAACAAGCGATGCATTGGCATGGGGTTCCGCCTGCGGCGCCGAAGAAACCGCCGGCGTATACGTAGCCTTCCAAGGTCTCGACCGCCAAGGTGTAAGGGTCTCCTCCGCCCATCCCGCTGCCCATCGCGTGCCACTGCTCGCCGTCCCAGCGGGCGACGCCCCAGCACTCCTCGGGTTGGCCGTAGTAGATCACGAACCCTCCCACAACGAACAGGTCATCGCCCTCGGCCGCCAGCGACTCCACGGGGCCGCTGATCTCTCTGCCGACCGCGTGCCACTGCGATCCGTCCCATTGGGCGATGAACCCACAGTCGGCGTTGCCGCCAGCCATCGAAAACCAGCCTCCGGCGACCAGCGTGTCCTGATAGACGGTCAACGCCTTCACGCGGTCATTCATCCCCGTGCCGAGCGCCTCCCACTGCCCGCCGTCCCAGCGGGCGATCCGCTGGCACGGGACGCCGCCGGCGGTGGTGAAGTCGCCGCCGGCGATCAGTTCGCCGGCGCAGACATCCAGCGTCCAAACCCAGTTGTTCATCCCACTGGCCAGCGGTTTCCATTGCTGCCCGTCCCAGGCGGCGATGTAGTCGCACGACACGCCGCCGACGCTGGTGAACTCACCGCCCACAATCAGCTCGCCGTCGTAGACAGTCAGCGCAAACACCTTGCCGTTTGTCCCGCCCCCCAGCGGGAGCCACTCCGCGCCGTCCCAGGCCGCGATGTAGCTGGCAATGACACCGCCGGCGACTTTGAAATCGCCGCCCACGACGAGGAGCTCGGGATCAGGACCAGCGGGGCCGTCGGGATCCCAGGAGGCGATGTCCCAGACACAGCCGCTGTCCACGCCCGGCACTCCGGTGCCGGGCTTCCAGCCCCACTCTGCGCAGTCCGCCGCGACGTCGACCGATGTGGCCGCGAGCAGCAGAGCCGCGGTCAGACTGTACCCAATCATCCTCGCACTGACGATTCTCGACTGCGTGCTCATAGCACACTCCTTCCTTTCGCTTTGTTCCGCCGGCTCCGTCAAACCCGCCGACAGGCCTGCCGAGATGCCGCAGCGCTGGAGAGGCGCGAGTATTAGCCCGGACTATTCATACCGCAGAGAGCGCGGAGAGCGCAGAGTGTTGTTGAGACAGAAGTTGTGGCAGAATCCGAGTGCGTTTCGTTTTGACAGTGTGTATCACCTGTCCTTCTGCGTCGGCTTCGCTAACCTCTTTTCTATCACCTCTCTGCGATCTCTGCGTGCTCTGCGGTGAATTATCCGGGTTAGCAGAACCGTCCCAGCGCGTCGGCGGACGCGAATCGGCCGCAATCTGACGCGTCATCACGAATGCCAAACACGATTCGGGGCTGATGCTGACCCCGAACGCGGTTCATCTCAGCCGACCCGCTCGAGCGGGCGTCGATGGTGTCCGGCCGCCGTTGCTCCAGCCTACGACTTGAGGAGCTTGCTCCGCAGCCGCCGCTCAGCGGCGCGACAGACCGATCAGTGTCGCCAGAGTTGACCACACCGTCGCGCGCCTGAGCGGCCCCATCGCCCTTTGCCTCGCGTCGACTGAGATAGACTCGTCTCAGAAAGCCCCTCGCACGGCAGAACTGACCGCGTATTATCGTCACTTCCCGCTCCGTTCAACCGGCTCGGACGCGCTGCCAGCGTCTCTGGCCACGCCTCGTTCACACCCGCGGGGGCCGCACCTCTCATCTGCGGACACAGTCTCCCCCTCCACATATAGACCGCCCGCAGGAGTTTTTGACACCCCGTGCCCTCCATTCGTGCCGCCACGCGGTGCAACGCCTGCACCGGGCCGCCTCAGTCTTCGGTATCGTCCATCGGCAGCGTTGTCCCGCCGGAGTATTCGTTGCTGCCGGTGAGCGTCAGCGTGCCGGTGCCGGCTTTGGCCAGCGCCCCGTTCCCAATTATTCATCCGTCAAATTGCGTCGCCTAGTCTCCCGCACCCACGGTTACGAGGCGCGAGGTGCTGATGTAGACATGACCGCTGCCGCTCAGACCGCCGAAGCTCGAGTCGGTGAAGAAGCGAGCGTCTCCCGATCTTTCCACGACCAGGTTCGCGTTATCCCCGAACGGATCGTTGTAGTAAACGAACACGATTCCCTGTTGCACGACGATGTCTGCCGACAGGTCTCCGTCGGCCGGCGGGCCCAGCTGCCATGGCTTGGCTCGCGCCCGCTCTTCTTGGACTCGGGAGCGAAAGCTTGATGTGAAAGCAGAAGATGAAACCCGTGTCTCAACGGCGACGCGGCGACACGACGGTCTTCGATTTCGAGCTCGCCGAACGACGCCCCGAAATACTCGGGCTTCGACGCGAACCGCTGCTGCGACGCGGTGACACGGCGGGCTTCGATTTCGAGTTCGCCGGACGACGCGGCAACACGGCCGGCTTCGATTTCGAGCTCGGCGGACGACGCGGTGACACGGCGGGCTTCGATTTCGAGCTCGGCGGACGACGTGGCGACACGGCGGGCTTCGATTTCGAGCTCGGCCGACGACGCGGCGACACGGCGGGCTTCGGTTTCGAGCTCGGCGGATGACGCTCCGAAACGCTCGGGCTTCGATGCGAGCCGCTGCTGCGACGCGGCGACACGGCGGGCTTCGGTTCCGAGCTCGGCGGACGACGTTCGAAGATTCTCGGGCTTCGACGCGAACCACTGTCTCGACGGGGCGATACGCGGTCGGCCGCGTTGCTCGGGCCGCGCCTATCGATCAGCGGGCGGAGAGCCCACCCGGAGCGGGCGCTTCCCGCGCCGAGATGCTCGAATACACCGCGGTTCGGAGTGCCTGTCCGAGTTGACGACCACCACGCACCTGATGGGACGCGGCTCGTCTTGGCCGACCACGCACCAACGTCCGCCCGGCGCGCGCCGCTGATCGCCGAGCGAGCCCACCCCTCGGCTGTCGTCTGGCTGGAACTGCCGGGACGCTGTACGTGGACATCTGGTCGCCGAGGAGCCCGCCGCGAACCTTCGCCGGCCCACCACGCATGTCCGCTGCCGCGCTCCGGGTGGCTGAGCTCGCGAGTATGAACAGCTCGGCGGTCGTGCAGGGCCTGGGCAATCCGGTCGCGCCCACAGCGGTGGTAGCAGTGTCTGCCGATGCGAATAGTCCCGTTGCGATCATGACGCGTTGAGTGGTCGTAATAGCCCCCGGCCCGACCGTGGTGGTCGTAGCACACCCCCGTCATCGAACCGCCGCGGCACGAGCGATGCCCGCAGTCCCCGTACCCGCACCGGTGGTAAGACGCACAAATCCGCAGGCGCGCGAGCCAGCCGGGGTCACAGCCCCAGAACAACGGCCAGTCGGTCGGGTAACCGCAGTAGTACCCCGCAAGCGGCGCGTAGTAAACGTGGTACGAGCTGTAACTCGGGCGTGAATACGCGGAAGAACCATAGACCCAAGCGGACGGATAATCCCAACGGCTGTCGTCATAAATCACTTCGGCCACCGGCTCTTCAACGTAATCCCAGTCGTCGATGCGAACACCTTCAGCCTCACCCTCGACGAAAGGTTCCTCGGGTGCCTCGAACGGCAGCTCCGGTGTCCAGAGCCGGGCGTGCTCGGCGACCGCACGGGCGTAGTGCGCCTCCAGTGGCTGGTCGGCGGGCGGCTGCATGATCACCGGAACCAGACCGACCGAGTCGTCATAATCCCCCTGCATCGTCTTCCACATCGACGCCCGCTGCTCCGGCAACAACGCCGCAACGACATCCGGACCGATCTCGAAGCCGCCCAGCTCCCTGTTGCCGCTCAGGATTCGGGCATCCAGTTCGTACGGCGCATACCTCTCCCACCACTGTTCGATCACTCGCATGGCTGCGGAAGATTCTGCGTGCTCGATCGCGTAGAGAATGACCGCCTCGTGAGGGGGGCAGGCATAGTAGTACTCGCGTTCCGACACCTGGACGCAGGGGAAATCTTCGTAGGCTTCAAGCTGCGCTTGGCAGAAGCGCGTGACTACCTCGCGATACTCGTCCAACGCGGCCGGGTCGCGCTCCAGCACCTTCTGCCAGGCCACCGCGGCTTCCAGCTCGGCCAGCTCGTACGCCGCCCGCAACTGGAGGATGCGCTCCTCCATTTCCTGCGGGGCTTGGGCGTACAGCTCCCGGAGAGCCTTGAGCTCCGCGGGGTACGCCGCCGACACCGCGACGATCGCGGGCATCACGCTCAACTCTCTGATGGCGGCGTACATCTGGGCCGCCACCGGCGGACTGATCTCCTCGGGTCGTTCGAGCAGACCCGGTTCGTCGCTCAGTTGGCGCAGCAGGAGTGGATCCTCGGCGAGCAGCAGCAGCGAGCGCAGAACGCGGGCGGGATACCCGCGCACGCCGGCGGCCAGTTGCGACGGCGAGATCGCCGAGATCTCCCCGACGCTGCCAGTGTTCGGTGGCTCTGTTGGGACTTGGGCCATGGCCGGCACGGCCACGATGACGGCGGCCAGCACGCTCACGCGAACGAGTGCAACTGACATGGCAATCCTCCAATTTCGCTTGCAGGCCAGCAGCTCGGCTCTGTGCGACTCCGAGATCGGCGACTGACCCTACCTCCCCTTTGACATTAGACACGTAGTCCGGGGCAACGTTGGCCCGAGATCGGGCACGGAGCCCGCGCAGATCGGCGCGGCGCGTCGCTCATCTCGGAGCCGCAATCCACCTGTCTCAGAGAGCACTGGCTCCCGCATCCTCGTTGCCTGGCTGCCTTATTGCCCTTCGCTACGGCGGAAAGCGACGCCACATTATCAGACCATCTGCGCCATTTGGCGGCCCACCCGCCTTGGATCCCTATGGCGGTTCGGGTTTCCCGACGGGCGGGGCCGGGCGCGAGCGCTCCGCGGGCATGAGAGCCTGTCCGCAGCGCGGGCAGCGGATGTTGATGTCGTAGTCTTCATCCAGATACGCGGTCCACTCCCCATCGGCCACCTTGATCCGCGTCGGATCGCCGTGCTTACTCTCGCTGTCGTACAGATAATAGACCGGGAAGACACCATGTTGCGGGCAGGCAAACCGGATGCACACGTACATCTCGCCGGTCTGGCACTTGGGGCACGGGCGTGTGCCCTCGGCCCCGCGATCGTCGAGCTCGTACCCGCACGCCACGCAGCGCCAGGTGGTATAGAAGTCGTAGATCGTGCGGCCTTTCGCTGCGTGCGGCCGCTTCGACCAGTAGCTGTGATAGTTGTACGCCAGCACCGCAGCGACGGCGAGGCAGAGAATCCCGACCACGATGACCTGCTTACGCCTGCTGGCGCGACCGACGTCAGGGTTTGCAGGAGTGGTCACGTTCTTCTCACGGTGACGCATAGTGCGGAAGGGGCCCGGTCCACCAGTACAGCTTCGACCGCGAAAAGTTGTAGTGCGTTCCGTCCTCCCACGGGTGGTAATTGCAGAAGTAGCAGTCGCCGCCGCTGCAATCCCCCAGCGCACTAGTGGTGTCGTAAAAGAGCAGGGGCGGCCCCGCCTCGAGCACTTCCAACGTCGGCACGCGCTTGACCGACATATCCATCGCCCCCATGTTGATCCCGCCCAGGTGGCGGGCCGTCAGCCAAGTCGGCTTGTCCACGTAATGCGCCCGGGCCCCATCGTCCCAGACCAGCCGCCCGCCATCGCGCCACGGCGTGCCCCCGCCGCTGCGGATGCCCATATGGAGTCCCATCAACCGCATTTCGTCGTCGGGTCCGACTTCGGCCATCAGGATGGTCTCCTCCGGACGCGTCGGGGGATACTTCTCGATGTTGAATGACAAGGGCTCGCCGAAGTGCCGCAGCACGTAGTTAACCCCGTATCCGCAGGAGGGCACGCGGCCGCTGTTGTGAAACCATTCGCGGAACCAGGCATCGAAATCGAACTGGTCGCCGAAGGGGTCCGCCGGGCAGATCAGGACGTCGGGGTTGGAGGCATACTTCGGCACCAGCTTGTAGAACCACAGGTCGTGCTTCTCGATGCCCCAGGCGGCCTCACTCCACAGATTGTCCGGCAGATAGCCGTCCCACTCCTGCTGGTACATTGCCATCGCGAGCAGGATCTGCCGCGTGTTCGACATGCACACGACGGCCTTGGCCTGCTCGCGGGCGCGCTGCAACGAGGGCAGCAGAATCGATATCAGCAGCGCAATGATCGCGACGACGACCAACAGCTCGATCAGCGTAAACGCCGCTTTGGCCCGGTGTGGCGGATCGTTTTCGTTCACCTTGCCACCTCACCGATTCGGATACGAAGAGTTGCTCCGGGTTCGCCGCATGCCGTCGCTGGCGAACCACCTACCAGAGTATACCGGCCAGGCCCGCAATCCTCCAAACCCTTTCCGCTCACACATCCCTCCCCGAGCCTTCGGCCCGGGCCTGACGCGCGGTAGCGCCGGTTCGGTCCGCGAGGTGACGATAGAGCCCGGATGACGGGTGGTCACCCGGGCTCGCGTAGTTCACGAATTCGACGTCAACCGGCGCTGTACGCCTTATTCCGTACCGCAGCCGTAGGAGCCGAGCAGCTCGGCCAGATCAGCGAGGTCGGTGTCGCCGTCGTTGTCATAGTCGATCGCGCAGATCGAGAACACCGACATGGTGACATTGTCGAAGTAGATCGCGC